>NZ_JCACKG010000269.1:0-2486 GCF_059505265.1 Myxacorys chilensis
GGCCGACCACATGGACCGGGGCTTTCTGTCGCGCCAGCGCGAGAATGGTCCCGATGACCGCCGCCGCGCCACCCATGTCACCCTTCATGGTGAACATCTGCCGTCCGGTCTTGATGCAGAGTCCGCCGGCGTCGAAGCATATGCCCTTGCCGACCAGAGCCAACGGCTTCGGTCCCGAGCCCTCGCCCTGGTAGGTCAAGGCGATGACACGTGGCTTGTGGGCCGAGCCGTTCCCGACCGCCAGCACCGCCCCCATGCCGATCCGTTCGAGCGCGGTGCTGTCAAGCTCCTCGATGGCGATCCCGGCTTCGCGGAGCGGGGAGAGGAATGTGGCGAAGTTGTCAGGGTGCAGGTGGCTTCCCGGATAGTTCACAAGGTCACGGGCTAGGCAGACACCTTCGGCGATCGCATCGGTCCGTTTCAGCGCCGCGGATCCGATACCCGATGCATGGACCGTCAGCGCCAGCTCGGGCGCCGAAGTCCCCTTGGGCATCATCGGGAAGCGGTAGTTCTGTAGTCGCACCCCGAGGATGATCCGAGCAAGCAGTTCGTCCGGGGCGAGCGCCGATCCCTCGGCCGTGTCGAGGATCAGGGTGACCACTGTCTCCTCCTTCGCCTCGAGATAGCGCGCGAGAGTGGCCCCCGCTCGGCTGGCCCGTAGCTCGGTCAGTGCGGCCGGATCACCTAGATTGAGCACGAGGACCCGGCGCGGCCCATCGTGATGAAGGGCGAGGAGATCGACGACGTCTTCGGCCTGTCCATTCGGGCGCGGTGAGGCGCAGGCGCGAACGAGCCGGCCATCGAGCCGGGCATCCAGGTCCTGTGCGGCGGCGCCAAAGATGCTGCCATACCTCAGCACAACAAGGACATCGCCGGTTGGGGAAGGCGTGGCGCCCCGATCCTGCTGCAATCTGATCGTCACAGGCAAAGGCGTCCTCCCGCAATTCGGCTGCGGCCCGTCATAGGTCCGCCCAACGGCAACGCAAGCAACAGAATGGTCCGGTTGTCCGGAGTCCCGCCTTCATCTCAGGTCGTGCCCTGCACGGGCTCGTCCGGGGGCCATGTTCAGACAGATGACCCGCATCCATCTGAGCGTCGCGTCACTCTCGACCTTAGTATTCCAGCTGTCCTGCTCTCCGGCCCCGTGTCGGCCCGCAAAGGAGCGGGCTGCTCGGTCGGGGAGTTCGTGGGCTCCTGGCTGCGCTCACCAGGGCCTGCTTCCGCAATTATCGCCGCGATCGAAGTGGTGACTGCCAACCCGCATATAGCTTAAAGCATCTAACAAGACCAGGGCATTGGCGTCGAGTTGGCATGAGCAAGGGCCGATGAATCTCCACTGACGGTTGCTCTTGCTTGCCGTAGGGTAAGGTGGAAGGATGTTTCCCGTTGGTGGGTGTGACCGGCGCGGAGGAGCAATCTTCATGACTGGCATAGCGGAACTGGCAGGCAGTTTTCTCGGAGCCGTCCTGGAGCCAGGGGCGACGGGCTTCGAAGATGCGCGCAAGATCCACAATGGCCTGATCGACCGCAGGCCCGCGGTGATCGCCCGGTGTCGGGGCATGGCCGACATCGTTGATGCCGTGCGCCATGCACGAGCAACGGGGCTGGAGATCTCGGTTCGCGGGGGAGGCCACAACGTCGCGGGCCGTGCCGTGCTCGACGGCGGGATGATGATCGACCTCTCGCTGATGAAGGGGATCCACATCAATGCGTCCGCGAGGACCGCCGTGGTCGAAGGCGGGGTGCTGTGGAAGGAGTTCAATCGCGAAGCCCAGCTGCACGGCTTGGCGACCACCGGAGGGGTGATCGGCACAACCGGCGTAGCCGGCCTGACGCTCGGCGGTGGCATTGGTTGGCTGATGACAAAACACGGCATGGCGCTCGACAACCTGCTCTCGGTGGACTTGGTCCTGGCCGACGGCTCGGTTGCGACTGCGAGCGCGGACGAGAACCCCGATCTGTTCTGGGCGGTGCGAGGCGGAGGCGGCAACTTCGGCATCGCCGCCTCATTCGAGTTCAAGCTACATCCAGTCGGACCACTTGTGTTCGGTGGCTTGGCCGCCTTTCCGTTCGCTGAAGCACGACAGGTGCTGCGTGGGTTCCGCGAGCTTGCGGGCGACGCCTCCGAGGACTTGATGGTGGTCGGTGGACTGACGACCACCCCCGATGGCTCTGGCACAAAGATCGCGGCAGTGGTCGTCTGCCACACCGGGTCCTCGGCCGATGCGGAAGCGACGGCCGCCCGCATCCGCGGTTTTGGCACGGTCGCGATGGATGCCCTCGGGCCGATCCCCTATACGGTCCTGAACGGCATGCTCGACGCCGGTTTCCCGAGCGGCGCACTCAACTATTGGAAGTCGACTTTCCTGCCGCAGCTCTCTGACCAGGCGATCGAGGCGATGGTGAGCGCCTATGAGCGCTGCCCGGTTCCGACCAGTTCCATCCTACTGGAGAGTTTCCACGGACAGGCGACCAGGGTTCCGGTC
>NZ_JCACKG010000270.1:0-2484 GCF_059505265.1 Myxacorys chilensis
GGAAGCAAGAAACCGGCAATGAGATACCACGAGGGGACCGACCAGGAGGCGCCCGTCACGGAAGCCTATCGTCAAGCGGCAGAAGCACGGCACCGCCGATGCAGAAGCAATGGCCAAGGCCGCCTCGCGGCCGACATGCGCTTTGCGGAGGCGAGGACCGAAGAGCAGCAAGGGCGTGCCATGCTGTTCCGCACCCGGCAGATATTCGTGCGTCAGCGAACGCAGCTGATCAACGCCCTACGTGGCCATTTGGCCGAGCATGGCATGTTCGCTCCCCGAGGCCCTACCAATGTCACGATACTGGTCATGGCCCCTGAGACCCAAATGCCGCTCTGCCGCAGATCGTACGCGAACTCGGGCGGACCTATGCCGACCAGATTGCCCTCCTCAGCACCCGCGTCGCCGGACTCGTCCAGACGATGCGCGCTCTGGTTAGGCCGAAACGACGCGGCGGCTGCGGACGACGCCGGCGTGGGCCATGTGAGCGCTATGGCGAACGAGTCCTTCGCTCCGCCCATGAGCAGCTTCCGCCGACGCCGAGACTTCGCTGCCTGGCTGGGACTCGTACCGCGCCAGCACTCGAGCGGTGGCAAGCAGCGGCTGGGCAAGACATCGAAGATGGGACAGCACGACATCCGCGGACTCCTCATCATCGGCGCGATGTCCATGATCGGGGCAACCCTGCGCCGAGGAACAGCGGAGGGCTCCTGGCCCGCACGCATGCTGGCGCGCAAACGCGAATCCTGGTCGCCACCGCCTTGACCAACACTGAGCGGCGTGGCGCCACCGGTCCAAGCCCGTCGCGAACGGCCCGCAGCTTGTGGGCCATGATGAACAGAAACGAGGAGCACCGGGCTCCGGCGCTGACCTGAGCGCCGGTCAGCCCAGTTGTGAGGAGGTCCCCAAGCTGTAAGGGACAAGGATCCAGACGATCCGGATCGGGCCAGGCAGACGACTTCAACGAGCTCTCAAGCTCGCCGTCTTGATGTGCCCCCGATCCGCCTACCGCCGTAGCGACCCGCGGTCATGTCCGGGACCGCACTTCGAGGCCTGACGCATGAACGCACTCGATCACACGTCGCAATCGGTCAGAAGCCCTTCGCACCCTTGGAGGCATCTACACATGAGTGGCGAAACGGGCTGCGCTGGGTCATCGGCGGAGCCGAGGCGGACCCCTGCCCCGCTCAAACCAACTTCCTTTGACATTGCCCGAAGAGGAGCCGCTGGCCCACCATCCGGCCGATGCGCGCGAGGTGGCCCCGCAGCGGGCAGGTCGTGGGGCCGGGGCGGCGGGGGCGCCCCCCCCCTGGGGATCGGCCGCGCTCAGGGACGGCGCCCCGGCGCGGCGGCCCTGGTCCTTGAGGGGACCGTCCGGCCAAGGGGGCTCCAAAGGCAAGAGGCTTTCGGGAGAGGGCGAGGGGCGCGGTCCCGGCGCTTGACGCGCGGCGCGGGGGGCCCGACGATTCGAGGGCCGGCGCAACGGAGGCCCGCCGGAGGAGGCCCGGATGTGAGGACCCTGCCCTGCCTCGCCCTCGCCACTTGCGCCGCCGCCGGGGCGACCGTGGCCGAGGACCGTGCGGTGGTCGTGGGGATCGACGACTACACCGCCCTGGGCGACGATGTGGCGCTGCGGGGGGCGGTGGCGGATGCGCGGCGATTTCGGGACCTGCTGGTCGGCCATTGGGGGTTCGAGCCCGGGCAGGTGACGGTGCTCCTCGACGCGGAGGCGACCTCGGAGGCGATCGGTTCGGCGATCATCGACGGGCTGATCGGGGGGACCGGTCCGGGGGAGAGGGCGGTGCTCTACTTCGCGGGGATGGGGATGCGGGCCGAGAGCGAGGCGGGGCCGGTGGCGGCGATCCTCGCCCATGACGCGGCGTCGCTCCTGGGCCGCGTCCCCGAGGATCTGGCGGCGGACCTCCTCGACCTGATCCCCGACCGGGCGGTGACGGTGGTGATCGACGCGAGCTTCGACGGGCTGCCGGAGGGGACGGGCCTGCGGGGCCTGCCCTCGGAGGGGCCGGGGGCGCCGGAGGAGCCCTATGGAGCGGGCGCGGCGGAGCGGGCCGTGTGGAACGCCGCCGGGCCCGACGGGCTGGCCTGGGAGGCGGGTGGCGCGGGGCTCTTCACCGGGGCCTTCGTGGCGGCGCTCACCGTGGGGGCGGCAGACGCGGACGGGGACGGGGCGACCACGAACGGCGAGATGCTGGGGTTCCTGGGCGCCTGGGCCCGGGGCTGGTGCGCTGCGACGCCGCCCTGCGCGGCGGCGGGTCGGGCCGTGGGGCCAACCTTCGCCGGGCCGGAGGCCGGAGTGCTGCCCGCCGCGCCCTTGCCGGAGGCGGAGCGGGTCGCGATGGAAGCCCTGAGCTGGAGCAACGCGGGCGGGCTGAGCCTGTCGCTCGAGGGCGAAGCACCGCGGGTCGGGGAGGAGCTGGGCCTGCGCATCCAGGCGGAGCGGGCCGGGATGCTCCTGCTCCTCGACGT
>NZ_JCACKG010000271.1:0-40738 GCF_059505265.1 Myxacorys chilensis
ACCCTCTATTTCAGCAGATTCTCTCAGTCACAACAACATATCTGGGACATTACCGTCTTGAAACTTGCTGTAAGTTCCTGCTTTAAAGTTGTTTACCTCTCGTTTCACCTGAGAAAATTTAGAAGAACCATTGACAAAAGATGGATTTCTTTGAGCAAATCGATCTAACAAAATTTCAGCTTGAACAGCGGAGGCATTAGCTTTCTGAAGTTCAAATGGACTTAAAGAGTCCAGTTCAGCCAACTTTTGGCATGAAAAGTCGTAGAAAAGCCCAAAACTAGCTGCCACGCCTCCCAGAAACACCATTGCATAATATAGCTGAGCGATTTGTCCCAAAGTTAGATAGCCAAAGAGACACAACAGAGCTAATGTCCAACTCCAATCAACTATTTCTTTAATTCGCTGAAAATGTAGATGTAGAGATGACATTGGGAGTGTAGAGCAATGACTACTTTTATTTAGAGTTGATTCGTTTCAGCAGAATTGACTTCACTCTATCGGGATTGCTGAGTAGGTTTAGATTTTGATCAGAAGACTGAAAGCCATTTCTACTTATGCGGACTCTCACGTAATCCGTTTTCGGTATTTGTATCCGAAAAACGCCTAGATTATCTGTAGTATCTGAATCAGCGCCGCCCTCAGATTCTATTATTACCTGTGCACCAACTACAGGTTGTTGAGAATCTGCATCTAAAACTCGAATCTTTACGCTCTTTAGCTCTTGTTTCGTCGAATCGGTTTGCTCCGGAGTAGTGAGCCAGGGGATATGCTTTGAGGCTCCATAACCTACAACAAGTGAAAAGCAAATGATCGAGGCAATGAGTAATGGTCTAGGTAGATTGCTAAGGTCCACTGGATTGATGGTAAAAGGTCGCTAGGAATTGTAGTCTTGAAGCCAAATATAGTATCCTTACTCAGCTTTTGCATTGAGAGATATGCAGTTCTCCTAGTCGAGCGAGGATAAAACAGGAAACAGCTCTTGAAGGTTGTATTTCGGACATTATAGAAATACGTGCGCTTTCTTTCAAGACCATTGTTTTTTGTGCAATCCACCTTTTCTAACTTCTCGTGCTAGAAATCTGATACGCTCACATCTTCCGTCTTTCTTGAGAAGCGATTAGAAGCAGGAACGTCCTTACTTTTTTAGGCATGTTCGGCAAAATTAGAGAGAGCTTTTGAGTAGATTCAGCGATCGTTCGTAATATTCTCCACAAGCTTAATACTTTTCGCTCGAAGTGCGCTCCTTTGGAGCTTGCGAAGCGATCGTTCTCTCATCATCCGTCACAGTTTGAACTCCATAGTTCTTGTCTCGGTGGCCTCGCTTCACAAAATGTTTGCCCTCAGTGCCTCCCCTTACAATAAAAACTAGATACGATCTCGATCTCCTTCTAAAACCGATATGAATCCTCAATCCGTAAACCTGTCTTACGAAATCGAACTGCAAAACGGAGAGAAATTGACCTTGCCTGATGAAATCCTCGACAACATTGGTGCAGGTCGTTGGCGCGTTACCATTGCCCCTGTAGAAACGACTCCTCCCCAAACAGACATCCAAAATCACAGTGCCTTCTTGAGTGGGTACGCTGCCGAAGACGAAGGACTCTATGACGACTATACAGCCAGGTGAACTTTGGGTTGCTGACATTCCCTTTACAAACGGTACAGCTTCTAAGAAACGCCCCATTCTGATTCTCTGGCTAGATGGTGATGATGTAGTTGCTGCTGTCGTTACCTCTGCAAAACCGCGAACTCAAACTGATGTTGCCTTAATGGATTGGGCAACGAGTGGTCTGCGAGTGGCATCCACTGTTCGCTTATCTCGGCTAGATTGTTTAGAAAAAGCTCTCCTCTTAGCCAAAATTGGACAAATCTCTCAATCAGATGCACAATCGCTGAAAATTGCTTGGAATTTGCACATCAAACTTCAATTCTGAAAGGTTTACAGGCAGTCTTTCATATGCGATCGCGTCACTTCACCCAGAGATCGCGTCACTTCACCCAGAGATCGCGCTCAATGCCTCCCTTTACAACAAAAACTGGCTACGATCGAATTATGAACGATCGCCTTAGCAGAAGGGTCACAACTTGATGGGCGTGCAACATAGAGCCAGCTTTTATCACACCCTGTAGAAATCGTTAAAGCCTTCAAACTGCGGCGTTTCAGACATTGATGCCTGACTGGAGGGAACATCTGCGGCATTAGCCTTTCTCTCAGCCTGAGGATTGCGATCGATAGGAGCAACAGGGTTGAAAATCTGAGTTGCCTCTTCCTCTTCTACAGGACTAAGCCAAACAATGCGATCGCTGACCTGCAACATCAACTCATCGGTTTCCAGTTGAATAAAAAAGCTCTCCTGACTAAATGCGATCGTCCGAACTGCTTCCCACCCTTGCGACGTTAGGACGAGCAGTGGAGCTTGATCCTGTTTTTTACTGTAATAAATGCGCCAAATCTTCCAGAGTTGTCTCACTTCTGTACTGTTTAGCTCATATCCAGACGGAATCGGGCGATGCTCATATTCCACAAACCCCTTTTCGTTCACGCTGATGGGAATGTAGCGATGTTCGACTAGAATTCGATTGATTAGCTCTTGATAGGTAGAAGACTGGCGAACCAACACAGAACGAATTTGACCGACAAGCTTCGCGGTTGCTAAAAGTCCGCCTTTTTTAGACAACAGTTGTGCCGTATCAAAAGCTGGCTCCACTCGTAGATTTTGATTAGCCAGTAGTGAGAGTTCTCCTTGAACAAACTTTTGGATTAATGCAATGTCATTATCTGGATTCATAAATTATTCCCGCTAGTCATTAGTCCAGCTTGGAAGCCTGGTGGTATTACGGTATAAAGCCGTTGATTGATATCCTTATTATTACTTAGACGTTTAGCCGAAATTTGTTGTTTCTAAGTATTTTCATTAAAGATTCTGTGTTGTTTGCAGCCAAAGCTTAGCCACACTTAGATCAGCAGGGCATCTTACCTAGCTAGTGCATCTACTTAAATAACGAATTTGATGAAGAATAGAAGAAGCGAATGAAAGGTGAATGAATGGGACAGTATGACCGCTTGATTCTAATGGCAGAAGATGAACTGACGCAGTACAGCACTGATGCCCGCAAAATCGAGAAGCTGCGGCGCAAAATTGGGCTTTCGGTATCGGCGAAGGAACAACAGCAGGTGAAAGAGCAACTATTGGCTGAAATGCCGACCGATCCGTTTAATAAAATTGTAGAAACCCAACGTCAAACCGTTGCCCTTCCGTTTTGGGGAATCGCCGGATTGGGGCTGCTGCTCGGTATTTCGTTTTCGCAACCAATCGATTTTGCAGCAACGATCGCAGGCGGCGCGATCGCAATCTACGTTCAAAGACTCGGCTGGAAGCTGCAAGCCAAACGACTCGTCATTCAGACGCTAGAAGACATCGAAGAACGAGTGCGTAAGCCAGATTGAACGACGAGGTTCTCTATCGATCGCTAAGCGACGGCTTGTCCTAACTGAGTCAGGAATTGCAGTGCTTTTGCCACATATCTTGCACAGTCGTAAGGCGACGTTTCATAGAAGGATCGCCATGCAGAACCTTTGAATTCATCATACCGATCGGCGTGATCGGCATGATTTTCCAGCCAAGCGAGACGAACCGCGTGACCGACCAGGACATCCATCACGATGTACTCTTCAACTTTAAAGTCTGGGTTTTGGGCTGCGATCGCGGCAAGCTCCATCAGCGCTTCGACATTGACTTGGCGATATTCTGGCGCTTGCATTTTATTCAACAGGTGTTCCACTTTCAGCGCAAAATTCTTCTCTCCTGCTGTCATTTCAGTGATTAACGATTCACTATCTAATCTATTGCGTCGTTCGAGTTTGTCACCAATCACTAACCCTTTGCAATGATGAAGTAACTTCCATACACCCGGATAGAAATCTTTGGGGACACGATTGACGGCTCCTTCTAGTTGTCGTTTGCGTCGCCAATTTTGATTGGCGGGTTCAATCTCCGTTTGTTCATCCAAAACGACGACCCAATCGATGCCGCGATCAGGAAGTTTCACTTTCAGCGATTCTTGTTTAAATAACGCTTGATTCAAATCGGCGTATCCGACCAAAATTTCATGCAGTCGGGTTTTGATCTCAAACGGACTCAATCGCATCAGCCGTTCGTAAGCTTCGTCTTGCGTCACGTCTAGCTCACGGGCGAGATCGCTGGTCATCAGCAAGATCAGATAGCCGACCCGCAGAGTCAGCAAACCTTTGAATAATTGGGGTTCGGCTTTAATAAGCAAACTGAGATAGACGAGAATTTCTTGAGTCAGGACGCGATCGCCATTATCTTCGCGGCAAAAGTTGCGAATTTTTTCTAAAACTTCCGTGTGCGGCAACGGCTGCACAATTAGCGAAGCCTCGCTATAGGCACGACCCACCGAAATTTGTTTCTGGCGCACGAGAATGTCCGTGACGGCATCTGACAACCCGACATCTACTTTGTCGAGCAATCCTGCCACCCGACGAATAATGCTCCAGTAAGGCGATCGTGCAGCGTTGCCTTTACTCGCTCTGGTATAGATCTCGTTCAATAGATCGCGCACGGTTACAAGTATGCCCAAGTCTACCGTTGAGTCCAATCCTCTAAGACGGACTAGCGTGCTGAGAATTTCCACCTGTTCGTAGAGGTTCTCTGACTCGCGCAGATTTTGGATTAGCAAGGGTAAATCCGCTTCATAGTCTAGCCGAAACTCTTGCATAAAGTTTAACGGCTGCGTCTTCTGAGGATTGTGAGCAAGATAAAATTTTGAAATTCCAACTTCAGCTACAGAAGTCGATTCAAATTGAAAATCGTGGAGGAAATCAATGCGCTCGGTGCTGGCGGTGAGAATAAATTGTCGGAGTTGCCCTAACTGAACAGGGATGTCTCCACATCGCCCTTCCTGCAAGTCTTGAACTAGATCTAAAAGCGCTTCTCGACCGAGTTCTAACATATCTTTTGTCAGCAGCAGCGTTACAGTGGGTCTGCCTAAATGCTGCCAATGACGATGAATGTGGGCCATCTCGCTTTTGATGTTGGAAACCAAGAAGTGATAGTCCAACGTCAGATAAAACCGCTCAGGCTCTAAAAATGACGGCAGAAATACGATCGTTTCTCCCCGGACTTTATAAACGCGAGAGGTTGTCAAACTTCGCATTCGCCGCTGAGAACGACCCGTTAACCCAAGTTTGTCATTTCGTCCAATTTGCGTATAGGCGGCTGCAAGTTCTCTAGCGTGGCGAACTTGAATTGGCGCGACTTGTTCTAGCGTTTGCGTTTCTATATTATTGGCAGCAAGCCTTGCCTGTAATGCTTCATCTTCAGCAATCAGTACGACTTGTATCGTGGCTTTACGCCGTTGTCCTAGCCGCAGGTGCCGTCCGCATGGATCGATGTCGCCCACCGAAATCAGACCGTCTTGTAGCAGTTGAGCGAGAATGTAGAGACTCTGCGCCCACACTAGCGGAACGTTGTCATTTGGGAGGCGGGTTTGAGTGTTGGGATGTTGTTTTTCGGCTGCGATCGCGTGCTCCGGCACGTAATATAATTCGGGCAACAAATCCAGTCCATCTCGATGCACCACGATCTTAGCGAGACGATCGAGATAAGCTTGTGCCTGAGTGCGATCGCCCCGAAAAATTCCGTCTAATGCCAAGTATGTAAAAAACAAAGGCCATTCACACTCAATATGCTCGAACTGCTTTAGCTCCCATGGCTCGTAGTGTAAGCGAGTGTGATCTTCTAGCACGGCTTGGTGTCCATCACGCAGAAATCGCTTGCAGCCATAGTTGCCCTGAAGTAAATTGATAATTTTAGTTCGGGTGCGATCAACGAGTTCAGTATCCTCGATCGCAAAGGCTGGAAACCCAATAACGCTAAGCAGCGCTGCGTCTACTTCTTTAGAGCTTGATTCTCGTGGCAGCAGTGAGTCTAGCGTGACTCGGCAGCGAGCGATTTCATCGGGCAACACATGAATGACGGAAGCGCGATCGCCATGCACCCCATACAGATCTAATCCATTCATGGCTTCTAGCGCTGCCTTCGCCATTCCAACGGAACTCCCGTTCAGTTCAGGGTTGCCGTGATTGATTTTGTTTCCTCGTTCCCATATTCCGTAATCGGGAGTGCGATAGGTTCTGCCAATGTAGTAAACAAGGTTCTGAATAAAATTAACCTCGTCGTTTGTATAGATGATTGATAGTCCAGAGTTGATCATCTGCGCCAACATCAAGAGAAACACTGAGGTGGCATCAAGCTGCAAATGTCCCCACTGATCGTCAGCTACTACGGTTGAGCCGGTGGCGGTATCGTATTTGGCATGAAGCGCATCCAAGGCGACTTGATTTTCTTTAAATTTTTCGACTTTATCGGCTTGCCGCATCATGGCAAATAGCAGACCACGCATCAGTTTAATAACGCTATGTTCTAGCTCGTAGGTGCGTCCTCTGTCGTCCCGTTTTCGGTAAGCTAGCGCCAAGCCCCAAACCGCCAAAATGCTATACACATTGTCTCTCACCCAAGCATCGGTGTAATCGCCGTGAGCATTAACCGCAGTGCTGGCAGGCAGCAATCCTGAAATCGGATTTTGCCGGCTCAGAATCACAGAGTGCACTTGCTGATAGTAGCGATCGAGTCGGTTCGCTACGTTTAAAGCTTGGTCGGTCATATTTCACCTCAAAGCGAGACACTGAAGAATGCCTTAAACAGGTTGCCCCAAAAAATGTCTTACATCCAGATTTCAAAGCGCTTAAGTTTAAGATTGGTTAGAGTGGTGCGTAAATATAAGAACTTTAGTTCAATCACTTGTGGAGTGGAGTTTAATAAGAACATTTCAAGTAGAGATTTTAGATTCTACCCTGAAGATGTCTGGCCTTAACCTAGGATCGAAAATTGTAAACGAATCGGTGGTGAGCTTTGATTTTGCCACTGTATGTGATCGCTGTTTGGTACCCACTTGCTTTGATTAAATAATTTTTGTCTCTAGCTATTATCATCGATGTTCACAATGTTGTTGCTTTTAAGCAAACGTTTCTATTTACCCAAATGTAGCTTACCTGATTAACAAAGCACCTTAGAATCAGTAACCCGATCGGCTCAGTCTTGTGAGATTTACCACTAAAGTCCGAAGACGACAAATTAATCGCGTCGTTGTTTAAACCATTGCTTAATTGGGTCATTAGAGCGAATTTTCCAATCGACGATCGACAGCAGCAGTGGCACTCCGCCTACTTTTAAGCCCATCAGCACATGTAGCACAAGAGCAATCACAATCGTTGCCCAAGCCAGCAGATGCAGGGAGTAGATAGGATGAAGTAATTCACCACCCAATATCCAGTCTGCCTGCGTTTGGTTTCCGGACACGATCGCAACGAGTGGCGCTAGGAGAAGCACAGTATTCACCAGGCGATGTAGGGTGTACCACCAAATCGGCTTCCCAACTTCGGCTAACTTCTCTAGAGAATTTCGTTGAACGAGGCGCTTGTTCCCGAAGGCTAGGCCGTAAAGCGCAAACGCCGGAACGATCGCAAATAAACCCCATCCGAGATTCGCGTGAATGCTAATAATCGTGTCAATCCTGGACAAAGGAAGTTTTCCAAAGCGGTAATCAAACGTGTTGTAGATTAGAAAACCCGACGCGATCGCGGCAAAAACCAGCACTCCATTCACGCTATGAAGAATTCGCAAAAATACTGGCTGATAGGGCTTAATGAGAGGCATCGTCGGAATTCTAAGCGGCTGATTTAGTTTAGCGCGTGGTTCTTCTAGAGCTAAACATATTCGCTATTTAGGAGATATACAAAATAGCTGTTCAGAAAGAAATATATGCTGATTTAGTACAATTAGGGTACTTGCTCACCAAAGCCAAAGGCAACTTGAGGCGAAGCGCATATGGTGCAATCTCCTAAAATTCTCACGCTAGAAGAATTTCTGCAACTGCCAGAAACAAACCCCGCTAGCGAATACATTGACGGACAAATTATGCAAAAACCAATGCCAGAAGGAGAACATAGCGCTATACAGACTGAACTTCCACCCGCTATTAATGCAGCGCTTCGATCTCAAAAGATTGCACGGGCATTCACTGAATTGAGATGTACCTTCGGGGGACGCTCAACCGTGCCAGATATATCGGTTTTTGTTTGGGATCGAATTCCTCGTAAGGACGATGGCAGCGTTGCCAATGATTTCGCCATTGCCCCTGACTGGACAATTGAAATTCTATCTCCAGACCAAAGCCAAACAAAAGTTGTAAAGAATATTCTGCATTGCCTCAAGCACGGTACTCAATTAGGATGGCTCATTGATCCATCTGAAAAAACAGTATTTGTTTGTGCTCCTAACCATCCCGGTGATTTCTTTGATGAACCAGAGCAGATTATTCCCGTTCCTGATTTCGCAAAAGACCTCCAACTTACCGTACAGCAGTTGTTCGATTGGCTATTAAATTAATTTCTTAACGATCGCTGCCCCCACTCCTGCCCTATTTTTCATCCCACCAGAACGGATCAAAACATTACGTCCTACAGCTATTTCTAAAAAGTGCGGTAACGTGTTTAGAAATCTGAAAAAGATTTGTTTCCCACTGAGTAGATTTAGGTACCAAGTTTTAGGAGCAGTCACTATGACTACCGTTAAGGTAGGAATCAACGGATTTGGTCGGATTGGCCGATTGGTGTTTCGGGCAGGACTTGCCAATCCCAACATCGAATTTGTCGGCATCAACGATTTGGTTCCTCCAGACAATCTGGCTTACTTGCTGAAATACGACTCCACTCATGGCATGTACAAGGGTAAAGTCGAAGCGAAAGCCGATGGCATCGTGGTGAATGATAAATTCATTCCTTGCACAGCTATCCGCAATCCAGCAGAGTTGCCGTGGGATCAGTTGGGCGCAGATTACGTGGTCGAAGCAACGGGTTTTTTCACCGATTTTGAAGGGGCATCAAACCACATCAAAGCCGGTGCAAAGCGGGTTGTGATTTCGGCTCCGACCAAAGATCCAGAGCATGTCAAAACGCTATTGATGGGCGTAAATCATCACGAATTTGATCCTGACACTCATACGATCGTATCCAACGCCAGTTGTACGACGAATTGCCTCGCGCCGATCGCGAAAGTTCTGAACGATAACTTCGGGCTAAGTGAAGGGTTGATGACCACTGTTCATGCGATGACAGCAACGCAACCCACGGTCGATGGCCCCAGTAAAAAAGACTGGCGCGGCGGACGCGGGGCCTCGCAAAACATCATTCCTGCCGCAACAGGTGCCGCAAAAGCTGTGACGCTGGTGCTGCCTGAACTGAAAGGCAGACTAACCGGCATGGCCTTTCGCGTTCCAACTCCCGATGTGTCTGTGGTGGATCTCACGTTCAAAACCGAAAAGGCGACGAGCTACAAAGGTATCTGCGCCGCGATGAAGGAGGCCTCGGAATCCTCGCTAAAAGGCGTTTTGGGTTATACAGAAGATGAGGTGGTTTCAACTGATTTCCAGGGCGATCTGCACTCTAGTATTTTTGATGCGGGCGCAGGGATGGAACTCAACTCCAATTTCTTCAAGGTCGTGTCATGGTATGACAACGAATGGGGTTACTCCAATCGAGTGATTGATTTGATGATGACGATCGCACAAAAAGACGGCATCTTGAACTAAGTAAATGCGCGATCGCTCTCGAAATGAAGGCGCGATCGCGCGTTTACAACAACGATCAGAAAAATTCTGGATAAGTAATCGAGCATCTAAACTCAACCTCTAATCTAACAGCCACCCGAACAATTCTCCGACTGTAAGACGAAACTCATTGGCAAAGTCAGGCACAGGAATTTGCTGTTCTGCCACATCAAAGAATTGAGTCGGTCGATCGGCATGATAAACAAATACAATTTTTTCATATGGATCGATCAACCAACCGAGTTGAGTTCCATGTTCAAGGCAGTGCAGAATGTTTTTAATTACTCTGGTTGGGCTTTGATCAGGAGAAAGGATTTCAATTGTCCAATCAGGCGAAATTTGAAACGAGTTAGCAATTTCGCCGTTCTCATCACGCGGAAGTCTATCCCAGCTAAACACTGCTACATCTGGAACCGTTGATCGTCCACCAAATGTACATCTCAACTCAGGATAAGCTCGCGCAATGCGTTTCGGCTTTAACCCCACCTCGATCGCAAGTGTCAGATCCCGTTGAACTGTGCTGTGTTTTCCTTGCGGCATTGGTTTCTGAGTGATTTGACCATTAAAATATTCGCTGGCGGGCTTTGTTTCCGGCAGCTTCAAAAATTCTTCTAATGTGAGAGATTTAGCGGGTGTCTGAACCATGTCTATTGCCTCTCAAGGACTCTCTAGAACTCTACGTTATCATCTTCATCCGACCCGCCAATTACCGAGAGCGGAAAGCGTTCTTTTAATGCAGGAATAACGGGACACGGTTTACGCTCGTCCAAGTTTTCTGGTTTGCCCCAACTGAACGGCGCTTGTTTTGCTGCCGACATCCACAGCAATCGTTTAGCGCGAGTCATCGCGACGTAGAGCAAGCGAAATTCCTCTGCTGTTTTGAGATAGCCTGCGCGTTCCCAAGCTTCTTCTGTGCCAGGAATGGGGTAGTTGTGAACGATCGCTCGGATCTGCGATCGCGCCACTTCTGACAGGGTAAACTCTCCTAGAAACTGCATGAGCGGCGGCACGTAGAGCGATCCCGGAATCGTGTTCTCATGCAGAAACGGCAGAAACACATAATCCCAATCTAACCCTTTGGCTTTGTGCATTGTAATAATTGTGATCTGTGCGGGACGAATATAGCGATCGTCATCTTCCGCCTCAACGGGTTCAAACCGCTCGGAACTAACAATTTCATTTAATACCTCTAGCATTGCTCCTAGCGAACTCTGATGCATTTGCTGCATGATTCGCTCAGTCAATTTATCTGCTGTTGCTAATTCTGTTTGATCATAGTCAAGCGTGTAGGCGAGAAAGGGAATCAGTTGATAGAGCGGAAGTTCTATTCTGGCTCTCAGTAAATTGATGCAATAACGGCTGGACTGTTGAACAGTTGTGGACTGTGGTGGATCGAGTGGAGAGGGATATAAAAACTGTTCGGGGAACAGAATCAGCGCGTTGAGATCTTGATTAGGAATAAGTCGCCGTCCAACTAATACTGACAATGCCGCTTTGAGATTGTCGGACGAATGAGGACGATCGAGAAATTGCAAGAGAGACAGAATTTCGCCCGGAATGTGAGATTGGCGATCGCGCTGTCCGACTTCAAACACGCTCAATTTTTCGTCATACCACCGAGCAAGCTGTTGAGCGACAAATCGCCCTTGTTCATTCGTTCTTACGAGTACTGCTACCGAGGTGTTGGGGTTTTGTTGAAAGAGCGCGATCGCACGTTGCCCAATCATTTCTACGGTCTGATACACGTCATCTGGCGTGTGCAGTTCGAGTCCCAATCCTTCAGGCGCAGGATTAGCATCTTTTTGCGGATCGTTTGCGGAGACGGGATGGATTGCCTGTGGGCGGAATGGGGCTTCTGCCTCGGTAGCAGAATCGGAAGGTTTGCCGTACTTGCGATTGATCCAGGTGAGAACGAAATTTGCAGCGTTGATAATCGTGCGGCTGCTACGACCCGCTTGGTTCATTTCAGCGAGCCGATTTTCAGTGGCACAAGTTTGGCAAAAATCACGGAAGAAGACCGGATCGGCAGGCGTAAAGGTTGAGTTAATCGCTTGGTTTGGATCACCAACGCGCACCAAGTTTTGAATAGAAGAATCTGTGGGATCAGCAGATAGAATTTCTAGTAATTTCGTTTGTAATGGACTTGAATCTTGGGCTTCATCTTCAAACACCGCAAAAACTTGAGTTTGCCAACGATCCTTCGGAGTTTCGTGAAGCGAATCGCGCGCATTTGAATACTCTAATACTCGCAATGCTCCTAAAATCATCTCATCATAATCAATCAAATTTCTTGATTTGAGTTGAGTTTGATATTGCTCATAGAGTCCTGCTGCGATCGCTAAAATCGAATAATCATCATTTACCTCACTATTTCGCAAATCTTGCGGCATCAATCCAGAACTCTTTGCTTCTCGAATTACTGTTGCGGCTAAATCGGGTAACACTTCTGTTCGCAGAACTGATTGCCGTCGTAATCGCTCGGTTTCTTCTCCATCAAACTGTCTGCCTTCAAGCAACCGTTGATACAACGTTGGATTCAGACCTAACCATTGCTCAACGCTGGTACGAATTAACCGATGTCCTTGAGTTGGCGTAATCAAAACTGCATCTGGATTTAAGCCCGATAGTTCTGGGTAGCTCCGTGCGATCGCCCACGCTAATCCATGCAGGGTGTGAACGACGAATCCCCCTTGGGGCAGCGCTAATTCCTTTAAATGTTTGCGAATTTTGGCTTTGATGTTAGCAGCAGCAGATCGCGTGAAGGTGACGACGACTAATTGGTGGCGTGGATGCAATTGATGACGCGCGATCGCAAAGGCAGCAGCAACGGCCATTCCGGTCGATTTCCCGGCTCCAGGCACGGCAGAGACAGCTAAGCGTCCGCTTTGCCAGTCGGCAATCTCGCGCTGTCCGGGACGCAATGTGTCACGAAGCGATCGCAGCAGATCGTCGCGTCTAGTTGATTGAGCATCTGAGGCGAGCCAAGTATCAGCAGACATAGGCAAAATAGATCACTTGCACTAATCCTACTAGACTTCTCGCAGAATTGGATTGGCAGATGTAGTGACTGAATGGCTGAAAACCAAGGTTGAGTGATTCTCGTAAGCTTAATTCATTGGAGAAAACTAGAAGCGTTATTATTTAGGAGAGCAGATTTCAGTGTTCAGCAGCGCTACTGATTTGCAAATCGCTCCCTATTTTTGTTGTGCCTTCACACTATGATTCAAGCTCTTGCACAATCGATCGCGTTTGATGAGTTTATCGCTTGGTATCCAGAAAACTCAGAGACTCGCTACGAACTGCATCGTGGAGTAATTGTTGAAATGCCAAAACCAAGAGGCAAACATTCTGATGTTGCAGGGTTCCTAAGCGGATCGCTGTTTATTGAAATAGGGCGAATGAACCTTTCCTACTTTATTCCTAGAGAATGCATCGTTAGAACAATTGATGGGGAATCGGGCTATGAACCCGATGTGATTGTGTTGGACAGACAAACGATCGCAGACGATCTGCAGTGGGAGAAAGAATCGGTTATTACCAAAGGGAAGTCTACGCGGCTAGTTATTGAAGTAGTCAGTACCAATTGGCGGGATGATTATGCCCACAAATTTACAGATTATGAAGCGTTAGGCATTCCTGAATATTGGCAGGTTGATTATTTGGGTTTAGGCGGTAGACGTTATATTGGCAATCCTAAGCAACCAACCCTCTCGGTTTGTGAGCTAATCGATGGAGAATATGAGATCCGTCAGTTTCGAGGAAGCGACCCTAGCGGTATCTGCGAAGCAGCGCGCATCATTTCTCCAACACTCCCAGATCTACAACTGACCGCAGAACAAGTTTTTGCAGCAGGACAATGAAAGAAGTGGAAAATGAGTAGCCGAACATCTCTAGAGCAAACCCTCAAAGCCTTTTATGATTGTTTCTGCTATCTGTTCAAACTTGCAACTGTTGGCTGAACAGATTTTGACAGCAGACAGATAGCGCAACGTTTAGAAACAGGGTAACTTAGTTGAAGGTTAGGCCATATTTGCTATCAGTGAGCAGCAGATTTGAGCACTTAGATAAAAGCGTTAGTCCAGATGTATAGTTGTCTTGCGGTCAACTATGAGGCGATTGCTGTGAGGTTACTGAATCTTGTACTCAAATTTAAAGTGGAGCTTAGATTATGGGAATGCCATGTCAAGTCAACAGCATTCTAAAATTAAATCCATCTCAGGGCTATCCTACACAATTTGAGAAGGGTAAACGGTATCAGGCTCAAAAAGAAGGCTACAGAATCATTCCGGTAGATGTTCCAATTCCGTTAGTGGATGAAGATTGGCTTGCTCGTGCAGATATTAAAATTTGCAGACTTGTTTGGCAAGATGGCATGACCAGTGTAGAGTTTGAAATTGATAGAATTTACCAGATTCCATTTTTAACCAAAGATTAGAAGTATGGTTAGGGTTAATTAACTACGTTTAAGTAAAACAATCATCTATGAAACTGAATCATTTCTCCCAAAACTTAGATTAACTCAAGCTTTCATATCTATCTTATTTCTCGTTGTTCGAGTATTATCAGTTTGGGCGATACTTAATCTTTTTTACTAGCGAAAATAGAAGATAGCTTAGTCATACGCTAAACATTTGCAAGCTGATCTTCTGATGATTGAACCAAGTCTTTCTGACCATCTAACTGATCCAAAATGCTGAGAAATTCTCGTTCAAATGTCACTTGAGCGCGATTCGTTCTGCCGCCGATATACAGCGTGTCGTCTTGTTGCAATGCCCAAATTTGCGAGTGAGATACATAACTCATCATGACGCCAAGCATCAGTAAGCCGAAGCCGAGGTACACCACAGGAATACCGGGATCGGCTTTGATTTGCAGTCCGGTGCTGCCGATGATATCCGCGATCGCAACCTTGACTCCGTGAATCTCAACCGACATGCCTTTACGCACAGTAGAGATCAGTTTGCCTTGCATGTCGTAAATGAGCAGTAACCCCTGCATGTCTCTCGCCACCAGAGAAACACCATCACTGAGATCCGGTTTGAGCGGCAAAAATGTTCCCCAAATTCTGCCGCCGATCGCATCTAGTTTTGCCATTGGCAACTGCAACAGGGGACTGTTGTTTAATTTAAGCTGAACACCCGCGATCGCCCAATCCGCTTGATAGAGTGTGACGCCTTTATAACGAAGCGGTTGATTAACGTGGATTGTTTGCTGATCAACTTTGTTGCCGTCTTTGTTCAACACAGACAGCGTTGAATAGAACTGATCGATTTCTCCAGATGGCAAATAGTCAATCCAAAATTGATCGACTTTCACTGACCAATCATTTAACACCGAAAGATTGGCAAAGGGTCCAGCATCGGTGACATTTCTGATTTGAAAGGTGGCTCCACTTGGAACAATTTCTTGAGCGATAAATCCGGTCATCGCGCCGATCACGCCACCCAGCAAGATCACCAGCATTCCCACATGAACGACAATCGGACCAATTCTGCCGATAATGCCTTTGTGCGCGTAGAGTTTTTCGCCTTCTTGAAAGATTTTGTAGCGACGCTGTTTTAGCAAAGGCGCAATGTCTGGAAGTGGGGCTTGCTTAAATTCTGCGCTCAGGGCAAACTTTTGAAATTGGCGAGGCTGGCTGTAGAAATTCCATGTCCGCGAAAACCAGCGCAACGCAGGCAACTGACGAGTAAAGGTACAGGCGGTCAAACTTGCGCCAAACAGAATCAAGATTGCCAAATACCACCAAGTTCGATACACATGATCCAAGCCTGCTGTTAGCAACACTTTCCAGGTGAGAAAGCCAAACAGAGCCGGGTGTTCTGGATAATTGAATTGATAGAATGCCAGCGATTGTCCTTGCTCGATTACGGTTCCAGCAATGCTGAAGATGGCGATCGCCAACAGCAATGCGATCGCGAGGCGCAAATCTGCCAGAACGGGTACAATTTCTTTTCTAAAATATCGCTTAGGCGCAGTGATCCAAGTATTCATAATTCTTAAACGGCTTAACTCAGTAATCCAAATCTCGACAGCAGCGAGAATACGCCGAATCCGACTAATAACGCTCCACTGGTGGGCGTAATCCAGGCTGACCAACGCCGCACTTCTAGCAATTTCTTGATCGACGCGGTAAACGTTCCTGCAAGAATCAGGGGCGCAACGTAACCTGCGGTGTAGCAAAGCAACAGCGTGCCGCCTAAAACCGGATCTTTTGTAGATCCAATCCAAGCGAGGATGGTTGCTAAAACAGGAGTGCTACACGGAGACGCCACTAATCCGAACGTGACGCCCAAGAAATACGATCGCGCACTCGTCGGCAAGTCTTTAGAAATCCAATTCATGCCATCAAATGACGGCAGCGGAAACGGGAGGGCTTCCATGAGATTTAAGCCCATGACGATCGCGACTAGGCTAACTACAATCGGCAGTCCTAATCCGATCTGCCCGTACACTTGCCCCAACAAGGTTGCTGCAATGCCTAATCCTGCCAGTGTGGTTGCGAGTCCAAGCGAAAACCAGGTCGATTGGAGCGCTCCTTGCCAACGTTTGTCAGTGTCGTATCCGCCGATATAGCCAATGGTGATGGGCAACATCGACAATGTGCAGGGAGTCAAGCTGGTGAGCAACCCCGCCGCGAAGATAATCGCCGCGCTAACAGGCGTGAGATGAGTTAGCTGAGTTGAAACAAGCCCATTGGCAAACTGAGCCAATTCGTAAAGCGATGTTTGAAGGGTTTCTAACATGGATTAAGTGTTACGCAATTTAAAGCGTCACTCATATTCTATCGGCTAATGTATCGGCTCTGAGGGCGACGCCCGTATCGCAATCAAAGATGTGAATATTGTCGATCGCAGGTTCTCCGTTGCGCCCTGCGATCGCTAACCATAGCTCTTCTCCAATTCTGACTCTGCGATCGGGGTCTATTCGCACTTGCATTAGGTCAGAATTATCTCTCAACTTAACCGCCAGATAAGTCTCACTTCCCAACGCTTCTACAAGATCAACCTTAACGGGAATGGTCTGTTCCGATGAAACACCCACGCTCAGATGCTCAGGGCGAATTCCTAGTGTCACCATGCGACCGTCATACGGTGTCAGTATGGTTTTCCAAGAATCAGGCAAGGTGAGGCGAAAGAGCGCATGATGCAGAGTTAATGGAGCGCGAACTTGCATCGGCAGAAAATTCATGGGCGGTGAACCAATAAATTCTGCAACAAAGCGGTTCGCTGGACGGTGATACAGTTCGAGCGGGGTGGCGAGTTGCTGAATTTGTCCGGCGTTCATGACCGCAATGCGATCGCCCATGGTCATGGCTTCGGTTTGGTCGTGGGTGACATAAATGGTTGTTGTACCGAGTTGGCGTTGCAGTTTAACAATCTGAGCGCGAGTTTCTGCCCGCAGTTTTGCATCTAAATTGGACAGCGGTTCGTCCATTAAGAATACTTGCGGATTGCGTGCCATTGCTCGACCTAACGCGACGCGCTGTTTTTGTCCACCCGACAACTGTTTGGGCAAGCGCTTGAGCAGTGGCTCAATTTGCAGCATTTGTGCGACGAGTTTTACCCGTTCCTGAACGGCGCGTTCTCGATCTGTGACATAACGCAATTTGGTTGGGAGTTTGCGAGTCGATCCCACCAGCACGTTATCGATCCAACGCGACTTTTGCCCGTCAAGTTTTGTCCGTCGCAAGCCAAAGGCGAGATTGTCGTAAACGCTCATGTGAGGATAGAGCGCATAATTTTGAAACACCATTGCGATGTCTCGTTCTTTGGGCGGCAGATCGTTAACGGTGCGATCGCTGACTCGAATTGACCCTGCTGTAATGTCTTCGAGTCCGGCAATTAGCCGCAGCAGCGTACTTTTACCGCATCCTGACGGGCCGACCAGCACCATAAATTCGCCGTCTTCGATCAGCAAATTAATCGATCGCAATACAGCAGTGTCCTGCTCGGTTGTGCCTTTTTGGTAGGTTTTATAGATATTTTCGAGAACGACTTGAGCCACGATCGCACCTGTTGACGCAGTGTAAATGCAGTTTATCGTACCGGAAATTCGATGGAATGGAAGTCGTTACGAATTGTTTGCAGTCGGAGATGCTACAAGCTCGACATCGTTATAAATTTCTTGGATGGAAAAGGAAGCAATAGTAATCAGTTTTAGTCGCACATTGCTTTGCAAGCTCCGAAGGATCGTTAAAATGAAATCCAAACTGCACTTTGCTTCAGAATTTGATCATGGCTATTCCTGAACAGATTTACGAGATTGTCAAAACTCTGCCCCCAGCGCAAGCCAACGAAATTCTCACATTTGCGAAGTTTATTCGCGCTAAGCACCTGAATGCAAACCGATCAACCAATGCAGTAGATGTTTCAGATGCTTCGATGCCTTGGTCAGAACTAGTTCATTCCCTATCTGGAGCTTGGGCAGATGACTTTCCCACTTTAGAAGAGATTCGCAGGGAGATAGGGCAGGATATCCAGCGCGAGAGCCTCTAAAATGTACGTTTTAGATACAAATACTTTAATTTACTACTTCAAAGGTCAAGGACAAGTTACTCAAAACCTTGGTAACGTTGCTTCCAAAGAAATTTGCATTCCGACGCTCGTTCTTTTTGAACTGCAAGTTGGCATTGCAAAATCTACCTCGCCTGTAAAGCGTACCCAACAGCTTCAGCAACTTTTGAGCCGTGTTCATTTGGTTTCGTTTGATCGGAATGCTGCTCTTACTGCCGCTACAATTCGCGCCGAGCTAGAGCAACAAGGAACTCCAATTGGTTCAATCAATGTTTTGATTGCTGGAACAGCGATCGCACTTCAGGCGACGCTGGTCACTCGCAATGTCGATGAGTTCTCCAGAGTTTCACGACTTAAGATCGAAGATTGGTATTGATTTTTAGCACTTGCAAGATAAACCAGAAAAGATTCTTACGAGCGCAATGGATTTCAATTTAGAAATCCTCTCGCAGGTTTGCTTTGAGCTAATCACAGCATCTGTTCAAGATTCTGCTAGACAGCATCTCCGTAAGCACTGAGACAAATCGCGTTTTACGGCGATCGCACTGCCTAATCACAGTTAAATTTCTGCGCGATTGCATTAGCAGCTCCTCTTTCACAGATCAACTCTCCGTGATCGCGGAGTAAAATCATGTTTTTCAGTGATCAAATGAGTTCAATTGCGGGATCTACGCTCGTGATCTACGCATCGTTTATTAATTTTGCGATTCAAATTTCTGATTCTTCGGAACTTACAAAGCGATCGCGGATTTAACTTCAGAAATTCTTAGCACTTTAACCTCAGTAGCTTAAGAATCAAGTTGCGATCCTTTAGAGCTTGCAAATTAATTGCGCTTTAAACTAAATTCAGTCAATTGCAGAAACAAAACTATGAAGGCTTATCAAATCCAAACTGCGTCAGGAATTGATGCCCTTACGATCGCAGAACTTCCCGATCCGCAGCCCGGTGTAGGTCAAATTCTCATTAACGTTCGAGCCACTTCCCTCAACTACCGAGATACTGTCGTCGTTCAAGGTCTGTATCCGGGACAAACGCTGCCTCTTATTCCAATATCAGACGGAGCAGGAGAGGTAGTGGCAATTGGGGAAGGCGTGACGCGGGTAAAGGTAGGCGATCGCGTGGCTGGTTGTTTCTTTCAAACCTGGTTTTCGGGTCGATTAACGCGCCAAAACACTCTCTCCGCTCTTGGCGGCGCGATCGATGGAATGCTGGCTGACTATGTCGTGTTAGATCAAGATAGCGTCGTCAAATTGCCCGATCATTTGTCCTATGAAGAGGGAGCAACGCTTCCTTGTGCCGCTGTAACAGCTTGGCACGCGTTGACAAGAGGATGTTTAACAGCAGGTGAAACAGTTTTGCTGCTAGGAACAGGTGGCGTCTCGATTTTTGCGCTGCAATTTGCCAAAGTATTCGGAGCCAAAATCATCATTACCTCTAGCAGCGATGAAAAATTAAACCGCGCGAAAGCTTTGGGAGCACACGAAACGGTAAATTACAAAACCTATCCCGATTGGGAGAAAAAAGTTTATGAACTAACCGAGCGAGAAGGCGTTGATCAGGTGATTGAAGTGGGCGGATCTGGAACGTTGGAAAAATCGCTGCGATCAGTGCGCGTTGGCGGACGAGTCAGCCTGATCGGGATTTTAGCAGGCGTGGGTGAAGTGAATCACACGCAAATTCTCATGAAGAGTATTGATGTGCAGGGAATTTATGTGGGTAGTCGAGACATGTTTGAAGCAATGAACGCCGCGATCGCGCTACATCAGATCAAACCCGTTGTCGATCGCGTCTTTCCGTTTAGCGAAGCTAAAGCTGCTTACCGTCATATGCAAAGCGGCGCTCACTTCGGCAAAATTGTGATTCAGCACTGATAGATAGCTGTTAGGTCAGACTTGGTAGATTACTTCATCATCAACGGAGTTCACGATCGCTTTACCGCTACAGCAGCCAGATCAGCGATCGCAACTTCATTCAGAGGGTTTTAATTTAAGGATTACGCGATCGCTAAATACATGCCTATATTGCAAACACTGGCAGGTCAGCCCATTAATCAGTCCATTAAATAGAATCAGCCCATCAAACAGATGTTGAGCAAATCGGTGTTGAGCGTTTCCCCGTCATCATCATCCGCACTCCGCCTGCCGGAGCAAGGGTAAACCCGCGTCGGCGCAGTTGAACGGGTTGATCTTCTACCAAAGCAAGATCATACTTTGATAAAACCATTGCAAGGACGAGTTTCATCTCTAGTTGAGCGATCGCATATCCTAGACAGCGCCGACTTCCACCGCCGAAAGGAAAGTATTCGGAAGGAGAGTACTGACGTTCCAGAAAGCGTTCGGGCTTAAAGTGGTGCGCCTCTGGATACAAGTCTTCGCGCCTATGTACCATATAGATGCTTGGCATCAATGTTGTCTCAGCATCAAACTGATATCCTGCGATCGTCATAGCGGATTTAGTGATGCGTGGAAACAGGACTGGCAAGACGGGATACATCCGCAGCGTTTCTTGACAAACTGCCGTTAAATACGGAAGTTGAGCAATCTTCATAGGGGCTGAATGTTCCCCTAAGCTATCTAGTTCCTGCACCAGTTTTTCCCGCACATCGGGCAATCGGTGGATCTGATACAGTGCCCAGGCTAACGTTGTAGCTGTAGTTTCGTGTCCAGCAAACAAAAGTGAGAGGAGTTCATCTCTTAATTCCTCGTCGGTCATTGCTTGTCCGGCTTCATCTCGTGCTGCCATCATCAAGCTCAAGACATCGGTGCGTCCCTGATCACCCGTCTGTCGTCGCTCCTCGATTTCTGCTTGCAGCAGATCATGAACCTGACGCTGTCGCCGTTTCATCTGTCCCCACGGTGTCCAGGCTCCCCAATCGCGCTGTAAGAACCGCAAAAACAAAATGCTTGAGCGCAGCGGAGAATCGGTCATATCGAGCCAATCGGTGAGTAGGGGCTTCAGTTGTTGATAGCGTTCTCCATCGCTTAAACCAAAAACAACTTGCAAAATCACTTCAAGGCTAACCTTCTGCATCGTAGTCCGAGCGACAAAGGTTTGACCGACTTGCCACTGACTAGCGACTTGATCCGCAATCAGGCAAATTTGCTGGGCGTAAGTGTGTAGCCTTTCTCCATGAAACGGAGGCATTAATAATTTGCGTTCTCGTCGATGTCGATCGCCGTCCAGCAGCATGATAGAATTGCGCCCAACTAGCGGTTCTGCCAAGGCATTTGCGCGTCCCACATCAAACTGTTTGGAATCTCGGTTAAAAATCTCCTGAATCACTTGTGGATTACCAATCACCACACAACATCCCAGTCCGGCCAGCTGCATGGTAAAGATGTCTCCATAGCGTTGGCTGTATTTCTCCTGAAATTGGATCGGATCGGCAATCCAATGCCTCAGTTGCAACCAAGGAGAACCGGGGATGCAATTTGGTAGTTGAGTTGACATAACATTCCCCCTAGCTATAACTAACTCTTTCTCAACTTTACCTTAGGGGAAAAGGGTTGATGGTTCACCGAAATCATGATAGCTACGATTAACTTTGTTAACTTTGCCAAGCTCCAATCCTCGCAATGGACAAAAAAATCAGTCACTCAATGAGCCAAGGTCATTGTCCGCAAAGCATGTTCGCATAGTTACAAACAAATTTGATGGCTACTGACGATCCATCGTTGGACAGTCCACAAGCACATCGAGACAGCTTAAACTAGAACGGTCAATTCAGACCTACCCTGAGCGATCGTCTATGGCTCCCTTTGTTGGCAAAACTCTGCAAAACGGCAAGTATACCCTCGACGAGGAACTCGGACGCGGCGGCTTTGGCATCACCTATAAAGCCACTCACCATTGGTTAGATCAGATCGTCGTGATTAAGACGGTGAATGACACCCTGCGTCAAGATGCGAATTTTGTAGACTTCCAACGACAGTTTCAGGATGAAGCGAAACGGTTAGCGCTGTGTGTGCATTCCAGTATTGTGCGCGTGAGTGATTTCTTCATCGAAGACGGAATCTCTTACATGGTGATGGACTATATTCCAGGTTCGACCTTAGCGCAAGTCGTGGCTACCAATGGTCCTTTGCCCGAAACGACAGCGATCGCGTTCGTCCGACAGGTCGGGGCTGCACTAAACGCCGTGCATCACCTCGGACTGCTGCATCGAGATGTGAAACCGCAAAATCTCATTCTGCGCCAAGGCTCTGAACAAGTAGTATTGATTGACTTTGGCACGGCACGAGAATTTTCTCCCGGTGTGACCCAAATTCACACGAGCATGATTTCTGAAGGATATGCTCCAATCGAACAATATTTACCTCAAGCAAAACGCACTGCCGCTACGGATGTGTATGGACTCGCGGCAACGTTATATACGCTGGTGACGGCGCAGGTGCCGATCGCATCGGTGCTGCGCGATCGACAAGCGCTTTCAGAACCACGAGATCTACGACCCGATTTAAGCGTTGCCATAAACCAAGCGATTTTGCGCGGCATGGCAATGGAACCCCATTATCGGCCTGCTAGTGTAACCGAATGGCTCTCTTTGCTGCCCGATGCAGCAATTCACACGGCAAACCTTGAGAGAAGCACTTCGGTACCTGTTCAAAGCGTTGTTCAGCCAATGAGCCATGTTGCCACCATTCCGATCGCGCGATCGCCGCAACTCACCGAAACTGTAGCTCCCCGATCCCTAGATCCCCTGTCTGAACCTAGACCCCGAAAGTGGCAACCTTGGCTACTCGGCGCTAGTGTCGGTGTTGCAGCGCTCGGAGCAAGCGTTTTGCTATTAAGGCCATCCCAGTTCAGTCCTCCCTCGCCTTCGGTGACTCCCTCACCCGTGGTTGAATCGCCTGTGTCACCGACACGACCGACCGAAACACCCGCATCTAGTCCGGAGCCGACACCCGCCTTCTCTGCTCCCATCCCTGAACCCGATCCTGAGCCTCTTCCTACAACACCTGCGTCTACTCCGGCACCCGATCCAGAACCTCCTCCAGAATCTCCTGCTGCGTCACCCTCTTCTTCAGAGCCTACTCCATCCGTCTCGGCCTCGCCTGTTCCGAGTACTGAACCGCAACCCCCTAAACCGCAACCTACCGATCCGCTACCGCCACCCGAACAGGATGATAAGAAGGGCGCTAAAGAGGAACAACGCGACGAGAAACGCGAAAACAAATCTAATCAGCAAGGTCAAGAGCAGACGAAAGGGGAAAAAGGAATTCAAAGATAACCTTATGTGGAGTAGCTGATTAGACTTACTTCGTTACACGGTTCTCTTGTTAGAGGAGAAGATCGCGTTATTAATCCTCAGTAACAACTCACCTCTCGTTGGCGGCCACCAGTCTTTGTTTCAGCATTTGAACCGTGCAGGAGGGACAATGTTGGAACTTAGAATTAGAAGAAATGATGGATGCAGGACGCTATAAATTCAGGGTTTTCAAGGTGAATATTATGTCCAGCGTTGGGCGCAATCTGCATTGAGCGTAATGAAGGAATTGCAATATCTGCCAATACCATTTCTTGGTTAATCGTAATGAACTTACGATCGCGCTCTCCAACAACCAACAACAGTGGGTTCTGATAGTACTTTAGTTTTTTCCACAAACTCGGCTGCATTCCTGTACTCATTGCTCGTAGCGATTTTGCAAGTTCCATCGGATTGTTCTTTAATCGTTTCTGCACCATGTTCTCGAAGTCGGGATGGTGCTTTAACGACTGAAATAGCGGTTGATTGTACCAGTCGGCGAGAAATTTAGGAAAATCAGATTCTAATCGTTTTGCTAATTGGAAGTCATGGTCACGTCTTGCGACTCGTTCTGCTTCTGTCTTTAAACCAGGAGAAGCCGATTCGAGTAGCACTTTGGGAAAGCGATCGCAGTAATGCAACGCGAGATAAAGTGCTAACCGTCCGCCCATTGAGTAGCCCACTAGATAGGCTTGAGGAATGTTGAGATGATCGAGAAGATCCACGATCGCGATTGCGGTCGGTGCGATCGCATAGGCATCTTCTCCGCCTGTCACCTGAGTATTGCCATGTCCCGGCAAGTCGATTCTCAAGCAGCAATGATGCGGCAACAATGCAACAACCGAATCAAAATCCTCGCTGCTGCCGAGAAACCCATGCAAAAACAGAACAATTGGCAAGGTTCTGTCGTTATCTATTGTGTAGTGATAGTCAGACAAAATGATGTGCCTAGACGTAGTAGTAATGCAAATCGCTAGGAGTCAAAATCGTTCACTCCCACCACTTGCCGAATTTTGTTATCAGCCCCTGCCTCTAGCGCTTCGGTTTGATAGAATCCAGTTCCCACTCCAAAGGTGTTTAGGAGGGTGATGGTGATAGGGATGTGATTCACTAACGTCACGTCTGCAAAGTAAATGTTCTTCATTCCAGGAGGTGTATATTTTTCGCCCACCTGAAAGCCTTTTCGTTTCAGCAAAAACATAGCATCATCTAGATTCATGCCTTTGTTGACTTCAGACAACATTTGCCCGCGAGCATATTTATATTGAAAGTAGGGAATCAAGTCAATTGCTACGATCGCAGCGATCGGCAGCACAACCGTCAATAGTGCGCTTAACGGTTTTGGTAGCTTTGGCAAACGCATAGGTTCTGGAGTCATGAACAGATCACTCAAAAGGATGCACCTTTGTCTACCTTCTCATAATTCTTGAATCATGGATTGAAAATTGAGGTAGTGGTGTGGTTCTTCTAAAAATGATCCCACTTTGAAAAATGGCTTCCAAATTTTGGAAGCCATTAAATACCTGACGATAACCACTTCTAGAAATTACCGTGGGTTTCGTTCGCTTGCTTTAGTCGCTCCAACACTTCAGCGAGTGGAAGTGCGCCCAATTCACCCGAAGCACGAGTCCGAATGCTTAGTGAGTTTGATTCCACTTCCTTTGCACCAACAACACCCATGACTGGGATCTTGTCTTTCTCAGCGTTGCGAATCAGTTTGCCTAAGCGATCGCCGCTCAAATCGACCTCAGCCCGAATGCCGATCGCTTGCATTTGCTCTACAACTTGTTTTGCAAAAGGCAGAAACTCATCACCCACCGCCAAGAGACGCACTTGCAGAGGTGCTAACCACACCGGAAAATCCCCTGCATATTCTTCGATCAAAATTCCGATGAGCCGCTCTAGAGATCCAAAGGGCGCACGATGAATCATCACTGGGCGTTTGCGGGTGCCGTCATCCGCAACATATTCCAGGTCAAAGCGTTCGGGAAGGTTGTAATCGACCTGCACTGTGCCAAGCTGCCACTCGCGATCGAGCGCATCTTGCACCATGAAATCCAATTTAGGACCGTAAAACGCGGCTTCACCAACCCCTTCAACGTGATCCATCCCCAACGTTTCGACCGCGCGACGAATCGCGCTTTCTGCTTTGTTCCAAGCCTCATCGCCACCGATGTATTTATCAGAACTGGGGTCACGGAAACTCAAGCGAGCCTTAAAGCTCTTGAGTTGTAGAGCTTGAAACACGTTTTGGATCAGATCCACCACTTTGAGGAATTCATCATCGAGTTGCTCAGGCGTGACAAATAGATGAGCGTCATCTTGAGTAAAACCGCGCACTCGCGTTAATCCGCCCAGTTCACCCGATTGCTCATAGCGATAGACCGTGCCAAATTCGGCTAAGCGCATCGGCAGTTCTCGATACGATCGCAGTTCGCTCTTATAAATCTGGATGTGAAACGGGCAGTTCATCGGCTTGAGCACAAAGCCTTGCTCGTGATCTTTGGCGTCTTGGGTCTCCGCCATCATTGGAAACATGTCTTCGTGATATTTCTGCCAATGCCCAGAGACCTTAAATAGATCAACTCTGGAAATGTGAGGCGTTACCACAGGAAGATAGCCGCGCTTAAGCTGTTGTTTTTGCAGAAAGTTTTCCAGCGTTGATCGCAGCACCGTTCCTTTGGGCGTCCACATCGGCAAACCAGGACCCACCAAATCCGAAAAGACAAACAGCCCTAATTCTTTGCCCAATTTACGGTGATCGCGTCGGATCGCTTCCTCTTTACGGCGCTGATATTCGGCTAACTGTTCGGGCGATTCCCACGCTGTGCCATAGATGCGCTGGAGTTGCGCCTTGGTTTCGTCACCCCGCCAGTAGGCACCCGCCACCGATTCAAGCGCGATCGCATCGGGGTTCAACTGAGAGGTATTCTCAACGTGCGGACCCGCGCACAAATCCCACCACTGATCGCCCAAGTGGTAAATCGTAATTGGCTCTTCTTTAATGTCGTTTAAAACTTCTAGCTTGTACGGCTCTGCGATCGCCTTGATCCGCTGTTCTGCCTCTTCGCGGCTGACTTCTTCGCGAATGACCGGCAATTGACGGCGGATAATCTTCGCCATCTCTTTTTTAATTGCCTTGAGATCTTTTTCGGTGAACGGCTCAGGGCTATCAAAATCGTAGTAGAAGCCATTTTCGATCCACGGTCCGATCGTCACCTGCGCTTTGGGAAATAGCTTTTGCACTGCCATTGCCATCACATGCGATGCTGTGTGACGAATTTTTTGCAGTGATTCCGATTCGCTGGTCTTGGGCAGATGGATTTTTTCGGGGGATTCGGCAACCATGAACTCAATCGCTAAAACATAAAGGTCAGGACAGGATAAACACCGATGACGATAGAGACAAAAAATCATCTCTACGCATGATGGACTTTACCGTTCATCTATCTTATCGAGCTAAGAGATTTCCTGCTTATTTCTGGCAATTTCAGATAGAATGAGAAGAGATTACGAAATGTAACGACTATTAGGGTTTTCTGACAACATAAAATTCAACATTTTTAGATGTTTAACTCCAACTTCTCCGAGTCCAATTTGCTTAAGACCGTTCTGGAACCCCTTTTGGAAGATTTTCAGTATTGGTTTACGCGATCGCGCACCTTGCTCGAATCTCAAGCGATCGCATTTCTAACTGAAGAACAGCAAGCGGATCTCTTGCAGCGGGTCAACTACGCCTATCAAGAAGTCCTCACTGCGCAGGCTCTCCTCAAAGCGACAAACGGACAAGCCGGAGTTGATACGCCAATTTTGATGACCTGGCATCAACTCGTCTCTGAGTGCTGGCAAGTTAGTATGCGCCTGCGGTCTGAGAAATCCCGGTAGAGATCAAGAATCATCTTAGTAGCGTAGTCACAAACTCTCTCTGAGAATGGATGGAAGAATCAGGAAAAATCTGAGAAACTGTTAGACAACAGGGAAAATTTTTTCTCATAATTACTAGATTGGATTTAGCAAAAAATTTGTTAGATTCACTACATTTTTAAGTCCCCCATTTGATCAATGTCGTTTGGCGAGAGGCGCTATGTTACTCCACCTGCTTTACATTCTGGCTTTTACAACTCTTGCCTTCTTGGCGATGAGCAATTTGATCCGCAATTTGATAACGTTAGGCAGTGAATCTCGGCAGTATCCTTCCGGTGGCGGGCCATACGGTCGGGCGTCAACGGCGCGTTCTGTCCCTCATCCTGAGTTGCTGGACTCTGAAGGCAGAGTGGTGAACGAGCCGCTTTTGGTGATGAAGTCGATGACGGTAGAAGATGCGCGTGAGCAATTGGATGCGCTGTACAACTCTTCTCCGGGTGGAGACACCTCTCGGGAAGACGCATAGCCTTGAATCGCGATACATCAAATTGCGATACATTCGGAAGAGGAAAGACCGCGCCTTGGTTTTTCCTGTTTTTCGCTGTCTGAGATTGAACGAGGATCAAACTATGGCTCATCCTCCTGAAAAGCCCTCTGATAAGGAATCGCAGAATTGGTTGAGTAAAGCTCAAGCGGCGATCGGTGGCGGATTGTCTAGCGGATGGTCGAATGCCACTGGGTTTTTACCAAGTAAGTTTTTACCTGTTGAGCAGACGGCTCAGTGGGTGACAGGGTGGTTCAAGGTCGATGAGGCGGAAGTTGCCGAAATTCTAGAGAAAGTTCGAGCGGAATTGCCAACGACAGAAGCGCTTTTGATTGGAAAACCACAGGCAGGCAAAAGCTCGATCGTAAGAGGGCTAACGGGAGTGTCATCAGGTATTGTCGGTCAGGGTTTTCGTCCTCACACCCAACACACTCAGCAATACAGCTATCCGACAGCCGAGTTGCCACTAATCATCTTTACGGACACGGTTGGATTGGGCGACGGAAGGCAAGAAACTTCGGATGTGATTCGAGAACTGACAGGAGAGCTTGAAGAAGAGAAGGCCGAAAAACGGGCGAACGTTTTGATTTTGACCGTCAAAATCAATGACTTTGCGACGGACACTCTGCAACAGATTGCCAACCAAATTCGACAGCAGCATCCTGAAGTGCCTTGCCTACTAGCGGTCACATGTTTGCATGAACTCTACCCGTCTAGCGTTACCGATCATCCTCCCTATCCACCCAGTTTCGAGGATGTTGATCGCGCCTTCGCTGAGATTCAACGCAGCTTTAAGAACTTGTTCGATCGCGCTGTTCTGATCGATTTTACCCTCGAAGAAGACGAATTTAATTCCACCTTTTATGGTTTGGAAGCGTTAGTTGATGCGTTGTCAGACCTGCTTCCTGAAGCCGAAGCGCGAACGATCGGGGAACTTCTAGAAGAGCGAGAAGCCGGACAAGAGATCGGCAATATTTACCGAGAAGCCGGGCGGCGCTACATTTTGCCATTTTCGGTAATGGCGGGGGCACTGGCGGCAATTCCACTTCCACTTGCAACGATGCCTGTGTTGACGGCTCTGCAAGTGTCGATGGTAGGGGCACTGGGACAGTTGTATGGGCAAACGCTCAACCCTTCGCAGGCGGGCGGGGTGGTGAGCGCGATCGCAGGCGGATTTCTGGCGCAAACGATCGGGCGAGAGTTGGTCAAGTTTATTCCCGGTTTTGGCAGTGTGATTGCGGCATCGTGGGCGAGCGCGTACACATGGGCGCTAGGTGAAGGGGCTTGTGTTTACTTTGGCGACTTGATGGGCGGAAAGAAGCCCGACCCAAAACGAATTCAAGCCGCGATGCGAGAATCCTTTGCGATCGCGAAAGAGCGCTTTAAGAACAAGTCTAAATAGGAAAACTAAAGTTAAAAATCTTATCCAATTCAAATTAAAAGCTATGGGCTTGACTCATCACCATAGTCATCAAATATGGGGTACGAATCGAATCTACCTCCGTGTTCTCGTGAAAGGTATCTCCAATATTTTCCATCAGCGGAAACCCAATTAGAATTAATTGAAACACTGAAGAGCAATAGTATCAACTAAACAATATTTGATTTAGGTCTAACAGAAAGCCTGGCAATATGTCTTCTCCAGATAAACTTCTTGGAGACTGGAGCACTTCAACGGGTTGTCCTAGTCGATAAATCTTAACACGCTGATTTTGCGGATCAATTAGCCAGCCTAAGCGAACGCCGCAATCAATATACTCTTGCATCTTCTGTTGCAGTCGCTCTAACGCATCGGTAGCAGATCGCAACTCAACCACAAAATCAGGAGCCAGTGGAAGAAATCTATTTGGATCAGGATTAAGAGCTTTTAAGCGATCGTGCCTGACCCAAGCAACATCAGGAGAACGATTTGCCCCCTTTGGCAACGTAAAGCCCGTTGAAGAATCGAATGTGAGTCCTGTTCCGTCCCTTTCTGACCAAACCTCCAGACGCGCTGTGAGCTTAGAATTGCGGTTTCCCGATTGCCAGCCAGTAGGGGGCATGATGATCAGTTCTCCATTAGCAGTTCGCTCTAGGCGTAAATCTCGGTTGTTTTGGCAAAGCTCAAAGAATTGCTCGTCGGTTAGCTCAAGCGTAGGACTAAGACTAAGGATTAGAGCGGTCATGGTCGTTTCCTGCTCACTATGCGTAGCTTAGCATCGTCTAGGTACATCTTGAGTCGTTTTACTGTCACTGCCAAGAGTTCAATTATGAACTGCTAGACGACGCGCTAGACGATGAACTACTAGAGCTTCCGTCCTGATGAACTTTAGCTTTAGTCGATTGATAAGTTGTGTTTTCTTTTCCATTCACAATCACAGAACTCTTTGCTTCTGCAACCGTTTTACCATCAGCAGAGACAACGTATTGAATCAAAGTTTTAGAATGGTTCATCATTACGCTCCTTAATGTCTAATGTCTTATTGATGAAGTAAATAGTTCAATTCGCCCAACAACCATTCTTGAAACAAGCGGTTTAAGATATGCTGTCTGACTTCTGGCGTTAATTGGGCCGGAATAAACTCTTCGGCCAACAGTAGATGAAAGCCGTTCTCCGTTTGAACAGGCGGAATTGTTACTCCCGCAGTTGCACCAAAGATGACGGCTGCTAAAGTTGGCTTCAACCTCGAACGATATACTACTCCTTCATAACCACATTGATGTCGGCGTTGTTCATTAATATCATAAACATGAGCCGCTTCGTAGAAACTGATTTCTCGCTCCTCAATCTGGTAGAAGATCTCGCGAGCCGTCTTCTCGTAAGGAACAATAATTTGATAGAGCAACACTTGCTCAAAATCCAGACGGCTTTGGGCAAAAAAACTTTCGACTTGATGACCAAAAAGCTCTTGTTTGAGCTTCTCAGAGAGCAGACGATCGCGGATTCCGGCTTCCCAATCCTCTACTGTTATCTGCTGTTCTGTAAGCCATGCTAAGGTTTCTGCTGCCCGCTCTAGACGAAACTCGCGGCGTAGACGATCAGCCTCAACCTGGATTTCTTCGGGTGCGATCGTAATTTCGCGCGATCGCGCCGCTTGATCAATAATTCTCTGACATAAAATTTTCTGTCGAATATCCTTAAGCAGTAAGTTTTTTTTCAGAAAACCAATAATCTCGTCCGGCTGAATAGATGAACTTAAAGCTGGCTGAACCGGCGAATTTGATGAGGGAGCCATGTTGTTGTCAAGCTGAGTAAATATCATTAGCTGTATGGTAGGGAAGAACTGACCATTGTTGTCGTATAGTCACCCATTCTCGCGTAATGCTACTCACCGCGTTTTAGAACCAATCGACAACTATAAGTAGATGCATGTTTGAGCCTTCTAGATTTCTGTAATTTGAGTTTCAGCCTCAGTTGATAGATTGAGAAAATTACGTAAACAGTGGCAATTAAATAATAACTCCAGAGCCTATTTAGGTAGAGTTAAAATGCCAACCACTTGACCGAAAGTAGAATTATGAAAAAGTTTTAATTGGAATAATCGATGTATGTCGAAGAAGAACTTATTTTAATGCTTGTTCTAGAATATTGCGTTTCACTTTTTGCAACTGCTGTGCCGTCTGCCTCAACAGAGCTATTGCTTGAGAAAGAGGTATTGGTAATTTTTGTTGAAACGCCAGCAAAAGTCAAAGTTTGCTGCCCAAAAGCGTAGCTAGACACGTTTCCAGCAGCAAAGTTATATCCGGTAAATACACTAGCATTTACTTCAGTGTTAATGCCTCCTAAAAGAGCAGTAGATGTAGATGCCTGGGGGTTAATAAAGTCTAGATCTTCGATAGATATCATTACATTGTCACTCCAAGACTCTCACACATTTCTAAGATAAAACCTGCACTTTCTTCCTGAGAAAATGTCTGAGGAGCCTATAATTCCTTTACTTCAGTTCTGCCTTATCTTAAATTGAAGGCTACTACACAGAACCTTTAGCCACGAGCTGAGCGTGAAGAACTCGTTAACTGGGTTATGCAACTGTATCAGCTAAGGAATCTTCAATCTAATTCAGTCCAAGGCAAATTGAAGCAGTGAAATCAGCTTTTCAAAGATTTTCTTAAGAAAAAACTCCGCACCTCAGTATAAGACAAGTCAAAAATAAAAGATTCAGAGTTGCGTTGAATCTTATTTCATTGATATTCTATAACCTGTTTGTAATCGCGAAGTTTTGATGGTTTTTCTGTGAAAAGAAAGCCGGTGAGCATCGCAAAGATTGCAGATGCTCGCCAACTTCTTTTGTCAACTCCGAAAATTGCTTTTATCAGCCAATCTGGTTAATGAAAGCAAAATTAGTGAGACCAGTTGAAGTAAGAGCCTTGTGAACCAGAAACAGAGGTTGCTTTAGACTCAGAACCGAATCCTTCCTTAGTAAAAGTGTAAGAAACTGCTTGAGAGGATGAATTTTTACCCAGTGCTGTGGCGTCAGCTTCAGCCCCAGCAAAATTACCTTTGATATCAACCTTGGATGTCAATTTCTTGTTGAGTTCCAAATATTCTTTGATGACAGTGTTCGAGCTTTCACCAAAAAAGTAACCACCTAGAACATTGGTCTCTTCAGCAGATTGTAGATAGTTTAGATCAGAGATAATCATCAGATTGCTCCTAGAAAATTGTTTTTTCTGTTTCAACTCTGCTTGAGTTGATATTTATAAGATAGGTTTTTTGTTGTTATGCGTGGGGTCATTTTGGCTCATTCTCGAATTTATTTTGAGAATTTGGTTCTAGTAATCTCAGTTTTTAGCAGTCTAGAAGTTTCCTTTATTTCAGCAAAACAAGTGCCAAATTCTTATATTCTCTGGCACTTGAAAAGTTGTTTTATTTTGATTGCTTTAAAGCAAATTGAAAGCTTGTAAAGGCTCAGCATTGAGTAGGTAACATCAGCTTTATGGGCAAGTTATCTAAAGGAATTGAAAAGCAAGCCCCAGAATGAGGTAGGCGTTAAGCCGCTGCTATGAGTGGCCATTCTGACCACAGTTGATGAGGTTGTAAAGCTACCATTTTCATTGCTGCTATTAATCGAAACCGCAAAACCTGGCGCTTCCTCATAAGATAGCTGAATACCAGAAGGGGATTGAGGAAGGGTTGTTTGAAAGAGTTCTGTTTCGCCTAACCTCAAGATAAGCTGTTGGTTATTAAGATCCAAAAAAAGAGAGTTTGAAGTTAAGCTACTGCCTACAATACTCTCGTCGCCAGGGGAATAAACTAAATGGTCTAAATCAGTGATAAACATGAAGTCAGTCCTCTAAATTGGTGATGCTTCGTATCAATTTAGTCGAGTCCTGTGAATAGAGCAGTTAGAGAATAAACGCTCTATTTCTGTCATCTTAAGTAACTATCCTACATTCCTACATATAACGAGAACAGTCGAAAGTGTGGGGTCATTTTGGCTCGGTTCTAAGAGAAATTTCCATAAAAAAAGGCGCAATTATTTGCGCCTCGGCGAAATTTATAGCAAATTAAAAAGTGCTCCTCACAAGTTTGGCAGAGCTAATTCTTTGGAGCCTTGCTTTGCGCTAGTTACAAGCAGTTAACCATCTAATTTTTTCTTAGCTTAACCTCATCTTGGCATTTCTAGCGGTTCATAAATGCCTTGTGAGTTAATAGACGGTCGCGCTTCGTAATCACCAAACCGTTCGAGTGCCTGAGCGCAATTCAGAACGGAGCCATACTTCGGAGCATCGGTATTTGTCCACCATTCAAAGTGACCACCCCGAATTTCCGTCTTTTGTTTATCTAACACTTCTAAGTAAGCTAAATCAGGCGTCTGATGAAGATGAGATCGCAGAGATTTTGCGGCATCTGTTTGATGTTGGTCTTTAGCCCGAATCTCCTGAAGATTTTCTTTGACTAACCGATTGTAGGTTCGGCGAGGAATGTAGTGACAAGGATTGTAACCTGCGAACCGCAAAATCAGGATACATGCCCAAGAGTACTTCCCCTCAAGAATGGCATCAACGACCTGAGTAAACTGCTCAGGAGTCATTGCTTTATCGGTTTTGCTATTGGAGTTTTGAGCGTAATAATTTGAGGGATTCATCCCTTTCTCCTTTTTATTAAAGAGAGCTACACAAAAAAATTACAAGTTGACATCGCCTTGTAGTTTCTTAAACGGCTCCGTCAGAAGATCTAAAATTCGACGGCGGCGTGTGACGATTTCAGTGGTTGCCGTTTGCCCTGACTTAAACAAAACTTTTTGATGCTCTTTTGTAACGTAGGTGCGGTCTAACTCCACCTCAACTCGGTAGACTTGCCCAAGCTGCTCGTTGGCTTGGGCGTCTGGAGAGATGGTCATCACCTTACCCGCAATGACGCCGTAATCTTGGTATGGGTAGGCGTCAAGCTTCACTTGCACTGGCATTCCAGCCTTGACAAAGCCTGCTTCCTGGCTGGGCAGCATGGCCGATACGACCAGCGGTTTGCCGCTAGGAGCAATTTCAGCGATCGGTTGTCCTATCTGTACGACTTCTCCCGAATTATGAATATTGAGGGTGGAAATCATTCCATCCGCAGGGGAATACAGAAACTGTTGTTTTAATTTGGTGTTTGCCGCTTTGATTAAGGTTTCTAGCTGGCTAATCTTCGCTTGCAGTTGAGCAATTTTGATGTCCTGCTGCTGCGATCGCTGTTTTGCCTCCTGCTGAAATTCCTTCTCTTCCGTTTGCTTTTGTTTCAGCCCAACTTGCGATCGCTGGGCTTCCCCAATCAGCCGCTGGAGAGTTCCTTCGTGTTCGGTAATCGTGCGCTGATGAGTCCGCAACTGTTGCTCTATCTGAAAGATTTGCTCTTGTGAGATGGCTCCCGCTACTACTAACGGTTGTAATCGGCTCAGACGCTCTTCTTGGGCAGAGGCATCTACCTGTAACTGCTCAAGCAACTGCCGCGTTGTGCTGATATCGCCCTGTGCTTGGGCAACTTCTACCTCTTGCGCTTGCGTGGCTGCCTGAATGACAGCTACATGCGTGCGATCCTGTAGTTGGCTCTGCATCAGCAAATTATGCATTTGGCCTAATTCAGTTTGAGCTGCTGACAAATCTTTTTCTAAACGCTCTACTTCACGGGTTGCTAGTTCTGTATCGAATTCGACCAAGACTTGTCCTGCCTTGACCACATCTCCTTCTTTGACCAAAACACGAGCCACTTTGCCCGTCTCTAGGGGATTCACTTTGTAAACATTGCCTTTAGGAATCAGTTTCCCTTGGCCGTAAGCGACTTCATTGAGTTGCCCAAACCAAGCCCAAGTCGCAAAGCAAACTAAAAAGGCAACTCCTCCTACTGCTAGCCGAAAAGGAAGCACCGAAGGAGGCTGGTCAAGCAGGGTGCGTACCGGAATAGACCAATTTAATGAAGCAGTATTGTCTATTGAATTAGCTGGAATGGCTGTCTGTAGCTGACGATCGGGGGACTGGGAACGTCGGCTTTGAGGGGCAGTATTGAACATAAATGCCTCAAGCGTTCAGAATTTACAGACTTGTATCAGAGGGAACAATTCGACTTTGGAGGGGAATTTCTATAGCGTTAACCATAGCATTAGAGATCTCATGGCAACGTGTTAGAACTAACAGCTATTTAACTTTTGAAAACTTGTATTGCGTTCATTATAACGACACTGCTAATAATGTCATTCTATGTGCTGCATTTGTTAGAATTTTTAATCTCTAAGCCAACCTTACACCAAATTATTGATTTAACTTGCTTGTGAATCCATGTTGCAATTGCCGTTTCTATAAACATAGAGTTAGCAATCAATAAATCTTGCATTTGACTATAGATTTCACTGAATGTTTTTTGTATTCACAGTACTTTCCTAGCGCTGTTCAAAGCATTGAAGGTGTAAATCAAACAGAACTGACGGATTGGCAGCGGATGTTGAAGGCATCTACTACATCAGTTGTCAAATCCACTGCCAGTTTTTTCGTCAGTCCTGTTAACTGAGGAAGCACTTTGTTCTAAGGTTGTCGGCAATTTACCCTAAATCTTGCTGCCGTTCAGACACGGGAACTAGTACTAAAGATCAAGTTGCTGTTGAGCAAGGTGATAGTAAAGTCCTTGGAGTGCAATTAGCTCATCGTGAGTTCCTTGTTCAACAAGAACCCCGCGATCGAGAACCAAGATCCGATCGGCGTTTCTCACCGTCGATAAACGGTGAGCAATGATAAAAATGGTGCGTCCGCGACTAATCCGCGCCAAATTTTGTTGAAATCGACGCTCTGACTCTGTATCTAGAGAGCTTGTAGCTTCGTCGAGAATCAGTAAGGCTGGGCTGCCCAGTAGAGCACGCGCGATCGCAATTCGTTGCCGTTGCCCACCCGATAAATTTGCGCCACGTTCCCCTACTTTGGTGTTGTAGCCCAACGGCAAATCCTGAATAAATGTATGAGCTTCTGCCAGTTTGGCAACATCCACAACTTCATTTAGCGTGAACTCTGGACGGTAAAGCTGAATGTTTTCCAAAATCGTGCCAGAGAACAAGAAGCACTCCTGCGGCACAACACCCATTTGCGATCGCAAAGATTGTGGAGAAACATGTTTAATGTCGTGCCCATCCACCAAAATTCGACCACTCGTAGGGTGATATAGCCCTTGCAACAGCTTCACAAGCGTACTTTTTCCAGAGCCACTCCGCCCAACGATCGCGATCGTTTGTCCCGCTTGGACAGTGAAAGAGAGATTTTGCAGAGTATTGTGTTCTTCTGCCGTGTCGTAGCTAAAGGTCACATTACTAAACTGCATCTCTCCCTGGATAGAGGGCAAGACAAACATCGGTTGTCCAGGAGCTTCTTCTGGTTCTGTTGCAAACACATCATTCAGGCGTTCTACCGAGATTAAGACCTCCTGGAACTCGTCCCACAAGCCAACTAGGGCCAGAACTGGGCCAAGGACATTGCCGACTAGCATGTTGAACGCTACAAATTGCCCAATTGTGAGTTCGCCTTGAATCACTAATGTTGCTCCGTACCATAGGAGCGCCGTGCTACCCAAGGAATTGATTGTTCCTCCCACAACTTGTAGATTGTTGGCAAACTTTTGTCCCTTAAATTGAACGTTGAGTGTCGTTGTCAGGCTGTCTTCCCAGCGCCAACGAACTTCGCGTTCAGCCGCGACCGATTTCACTGTGGCAACGCCTGTCAGCATTTCAACCATCAAAGAGTTCTGTTCGGCAGTTGCATTAAAGACTTCTCGTGAGATTTGTCTCAGAAATGGGGTTGCCCCAAGCGTGAGGAGTGCGATCGGTGGAATTAAAGCGAGTACTAGCAGAGTGAGCCGCCAGTTGTAGTACAACATCAATCCGAGGTAGACGATCGCCATTGACGCATCTAACCAAGTAGAAATCGCTTGACGCATGAGAAACATCTGAATTTTGCGATTCTCTTGCACGCGCGTAATGATGTCACCCACTTGACGAGCTTCAAAAAATTTCAACGGCAATGCTAACGTGTGACTAATAAAAGCGCTAATTAACGTGAGATCAATTCGGTTGGAAAAGTAATCTAGTAGATACTGACGAACGGCAACCAATCCAACGCGCCAAATACCAAACAGAATCAACCCTATCGAGAACACGTGAAGAGTCGCCAAACTTTTTTGGGTGACGACTCGATCTAGAATCACTTGTGTAAATAGAGGAGTGATGAGACCAAATACCTGCACTAACAAAGACAAAAAGATAATTTGCCAAAGCACAGAGCGGTAAGACCACAACACTCCCCAAAAGCGTCCAAGATCCCGCTTTTCTGTTTTTGCCTTCCTGAGTTGAGAGGTAGGATCTAGAAGCAAGGCGTACCCTGTCCAGCTATTCAAAAACTCTTGGCGCGTCAACTTACGTTTTCCGCGAGCGGGATCGGCAACTAGCACTCGATCGCCCTTGATCCGATAGACGACTACGTAGTGATCGCCCTGCCAATGGGCAATCCAAGGGTTTCCCTGTTCCTCTAAGCGACTGAGACTCGCTCGCACGGGTCGTGCCTGAAAGCCTACGCTCTCTGCGGCTACTGCCAAGTTCTTGAGGGAAGCTCCCGATCGCCCTACCTTGGCCAAATCTCGCAGAAGGTTAATCCCAAATCGCTTTCCCCAAAACTGGCCAATCATGCTTAAACAAGCAACGCCGCAATCTGATGAACTTTGTTGCTGAATGAACGGATAGCCATACAAGAGCCTGGGTTGCCAGCGACGCCGTTTTGTCGGTTTGGGAAACGGCACGATCGTGCCTTCGCTTCGCGAAGATCTGTCTTGCTGGGAGGAACGGACTGACTCGCTCGATGGCTTGGCTCCTACAGGTGGAACTAAACGGGGCTTAGAGCGGTCTGCCTTGGGTGAAGTATCTGCTGCCTTGGGCTGCAAAGATCTATTCGTTGCAGGGCCTGCTGACGTTGTGCGAGTACTTTCTGACCCGTTGGTCGCTGCTGCTAAAACAGGCGCGATCGCAGTTTTCCAATACTCGATCGAAACTTTGTAAATCAGCAGATCTGTCTTTGCTCTCCAATCGGTTGATGTATCTTGGAGACGGCTCCAACTTGCGCCCATACCGATTGACTCAGATAAGCTGTTAACATCCTCTACCTCACCCTGGCGCAACCAAAAATAACCAGATTGACAAGCGTCTACCTCAGACAACAGTGTGCCAGCAGAAACTTGGATCTCTTCTATGTAAGGCAACCACTGCTGAATTTGATAGCTCGTTAGCAATTCTGTTGCTACACCGCCGACGCTTCCAGCAAGATAGGCTCTTAGAAAAACCAGGCGTTCCCGCTGAATGGCCTGCTGTTTAATCACCTCTCGCAGTGGCGGAAATCGCTCAAACCAAGGCTCTAATTGAGCCAGAGAAAGGTGGGCAACTTGACCTCCACTAGCACCAATAGCTTCATAGCTTAATGGCGCGTTGCAAAACTGAGAATCACCTCCAAAGGTCTCTCCTTCCTCTAGCACCATTGCCGAGATTTGACGCTGTCGAATCGGATCGTCACAAAGGATACGCACCCGACCCTGGAAAACTACATAAAGGGACTCAATTTGTTTACTCTGAACAGAAGTATCTGAAGCATCTGATAACCTATAATTAAGCAACGAGTCACCTAGCTGAAACTGGGTCACGCTCAGTAGCTGACTGAGGGCTAGTACTGACGTTTCAGATATTTCTGTTACCGACAGGAGTTTGAGGACAGCGAGGTCTTTCGTAGAGATAGATAGAGGAGCCTTAGAAGATTGCTCCACTTTAGATCCAGAATTCTTGCTCATCACATCCTTCCAGAAGGTTAAATTCAGATTAATAGGGAGTCTGAAGAGGGAGTAGCCTTAACGCGATTAGCACAGAGCGTAGCCCTGTAAAAACCGCAAGGCATCCTCAGCCTCTTTATAGGCAATCCCACCGGATTAGACTCATAAATTTTATTCGCTTGCAAAGATCTGCTAAATTGCCAAAGTGATAATTCAGCAATCATTGATAGACATGCCGCTGATGCAGATGAAGTTTCGCTCTTTCAACTGGATTCAGTTACCCACGCGCAACTTTAGAATGAACGCCTTGCTTCACATCGCCGTTAATTTTTTGGCTGCATTCATTTTTTGTAGTGCGAGTAATTAGCTTGCCTCCTATGGAGTAATCTTTATCGATGCTACTGAGTATCTGTAAGCAATCCAAAGATGCTGATTACATCAAAACTTATCGTTTCACGATTTATTAGACTTGCTATCGTGATAACGCTTATAAATTTGGATAACGTTGCTTTGACAAAGTCAAGATTTAGCGTGAAAATCGGGCTCATCAAACTAACTGGAGCGCTAATCGTAACTAGAAACGGGTAAAAGCAATAGTTCTCAAGATCACGCTAGATCTACTGCAAGACTAATCGCTGGGGTTCAGTCCTGTCAAGGGTCTAAATATATCTTCAGAGAAGCATTAATCTATATATAGTCATATGACTTTTGAAGAATATGTTGTCGGGCAAGTCCTAGCGAATTACTTTATGTATGATGATCTGTACTTGTTTTGTGAGTTGACCATCATGACAATTCTCCCTACGCTACAGAGTGCTTTAGAACAGGGACGTGCCCTCAAGATTATTAGCGGTTTAAATAATTTTGATCGCGATCGCGTGGCTGCCGTTGTTAAATCTGCTGATGTCGGCGGTGCAACTTTTATCGATATTGCTGCAAGCCCTGATTTAGTAAGGATGGCAAAGAAACTCACCGCATTGCCGATCTGCGTTTCGGCGGTTGAACCTGAGTTATTTGTGACAGCCGTCGATGCGGGTGCAGATCTCATTGAGATTGGCAACTTCGATAGCTTTTATGCGCAGGGCATCCGGTTTGAAGCCGCAGAAGTTTTAGCCTTGACTCGTGCCACGCGTGAGCGGCTGCCCCACGTCATGCTATCTGTAACGGTTCCTCACATTTTGCTGATCGATCAGCAAGTTCACTTGGCAGAAGAATTGGTGGCCGCAGGCGCAGACATCATTCAAACTGAAGGGGGTACGTCCTCTAATCCGGCTCATTCAGGTTCGCTTGGTTTAATCGAGAAAGCGGCTCCGACCTTAGCGGCGGCCTATGAGATTTCGCGTGCCGTGAGTGTGCCCGTGTTGTGTGCATCGGGGCTATCAAGCGTGACGGCTCCTCTTGCGATCGCAGCAGGCGCATCGGGTATTGGGGTTGGAACCGCTATCAATAAGCTCGATAGTGAAATAGCAATGATTGCGGCAGTTCGAGCGTTAGTTGAATCGTTGTCAACGGTTAGCCGCACGCGATCGCTGGTTTAGTCAATCCATAGCTTGATCAAAGAATGGTCCAATCAAAAAACCGTAATGCTTTTGAAGGCGTTACGGTTTTTTGATTGTAGTTTAGAACAGATCAAATC
>NZ_JCACKG010000272.1:0-2475 GCF_059505265.1 Myxacorys chilensis
GACCGGGGCCTCGGCCATAAGCGCGCTGTTCGCCTGGGGCTCGCGAGGCGCCGGGAGCCTCGGGCTGGCTGCGGGTGGCGAGGCTGGGCTGCAAGTGACATTTGCCGTAGCCGCCGCACTCGGGGCGCTGGCGCTCGCGATTGCCGTGTGGGGGGCTCGCCCGCGCGCTGAGATCCGCCTCGGTGAGAACCCATAGGAGCTGGATCTCGCTAGGCTGGTTGCCAGAACCAGAAAGACTTGGCCGTGCAGAAGTCTTCATCGGCGCACAGAGCCAGGACCCTTGGCGAGGGTGGTCTAGAAGGGATCGACGGACAGGTTGTAGCCTGTTTCCTTGACAGGAAGGCGGACCCAAGGGTGGATCAGCGCCCTCCCCAAGCAGCTGAAAGCCAGCGAGGCAGCGATACCAGCATCCTTTCTGGTGCCTCACCTAGGCACACGGCCTTATACTCTCGGTTTGAAACCCCCATATCAATACCATCGCCGTAACGCTCTGGCCTCCGGCGCCTGAGAGACACGACTGCGCTCCCGCCCTGCCTTGTGCTTGGAGCCGTCGTATGCCCAGTCCTCTCGCCACCGCCAAAGCCATTGCGCGCGCCCTTCGGGCGGCTCGACGCGCAGGCCAGGTGCCGGAGGCGATCGTCCTGAGCCCTGAACTGCATGACAAGCTCCACACCGCCACCCTCCGTTATGTCTGGAGCGCCCCAAAGCCTGACTCGATGTTCGGCGTGCCTGTCGAGATCCACGCAAACGTAGAGGAGTGGGCTATCCGGGCGAGGTGAGTGGGCTTCTCGATGCCTAACTCGCTTGTCGGCTGTGCGTCGTGAGATGTTTCCTGCTTTCAGGAAGCCAACCCTATCGCACCGGCGTCCAGCTGCGGTGCAGAGGCGGGGACAAGCCCTCAGCAGCAGGGCGCAGTTCCAGCCAGTTCGGCGGAGGCCTCCTCCGCCATAGTCTGGGCGCAAGCCCCTGTCCTGTAGGGTGATTGTGGAAGGGGTAACGGTCTGCCCCCCATTGAACCCCCATCCGGACGGAAACCGGGCTCTCTGTGGCCGCGCGCGGGTGTGGCCCCGAAGATGTGCGCAGTAACACAGCACATCTGTCTCATTTTGAGACTTTTAGGTTGAGAGCGCGGAGGAGGGGTCAAGCGGTCCCGGCGGCCCGCAGGGCCAAGAGGCCAACACTTGAGGCCTCCGGAGCGCTTCACCCTCCTGGGCTGTTCTTCCGATGCGCGCATCGGAAGGACTGCCACCCCGGCGAGGGGTCTTTCTTTCTGTCCTCGGCCTCGGCGCTGCCGGCAGGCCAGGTCGGAGCGCAGCAGGGACCTAGCCGGGGGTTTCTGGCATGGGTTGGTCCTTGCCAAACAGGGGAAGGCCTCTACCGGCCCAAAAGACGGCCTAGGAAGCCTCTCTGGCTTCGTTGCTGGCGAAGTTGTTCACCCCTAGGCTACCTGAGGCGCGAGGTGTGCCGGACGATAGGAGCATGACCGCAATGGCGCCGGTCCCAATGCTTGCTTTCTGCTCCTGGGGCGCCTTGATCGCGATCCGGTCGCTCGGCCCCAAGGCACGTGCCGCCTCCCTCGCGCTCGGGGCGGTGCTCCTCTGGGCCACTTGGCCTACGCTGGCCACTTGGGCGCAGCCCGCGCCCCCATTCCTAATCATCGCGCTCGGCTCGGCTACGGGCTTTGCTGTCTCCCTGACGCGCGCCACCGCCACGGGGCAAGGGCGGGCATGGATACGGACCCGGCCACGAACGCTTCTGCTCGTTGCGGGCGGGCTCCTCCTCAACAACGTGCTCTATCTCATGGCCATGCCCCGGATAGGGCCGGCCGAGGCGAACGTCATCTCCTATCTCTGGCCCATCCTCCTGGTCCTGATCGCCTCGCGCATGGACGGCTCCCGGCTCACGCACAGCCAGTGGCTCGGTATCGGGGCAGCCTTCACAGGCGCGGCGCTCGCCATCGGCCCGACCTTTGCGCAGGGCTTCGACCTCTTGGGCGTCCTGCTGGCCTTCTCGAGCGGGCTCACCTTCGCGTTGTATGCGGCCATTCGCTCTCAGGGACAGGAGCGGCACGACGTGATTGGACCGTCCATGGGCCTGATGGCCGTCGTGGGCATGGGCCTGCACCTCTCCTTTGAGACAACACCCCAACTTGCCTGGGCTCAGCTCCTGGCCATCGCTGCCATCGGGGTTGCGCCCCTGACGCTCTCGAACATGCTGTGGGACCTCGCCAGCCGGACGGGTCAGATGGCGACGATCTCCGGGCTGGCTTACCTCACGCCGCTCTTCAGCCTTCTGCTGCTCTCGCTACTCGGGGTGGCGGCGGTGTCCTGGGGCACAGCGGCCGGTGCGGTGCTGATCGTTGCAGGCGCGCTGGCGGCGTCTCGTTAGACCTTCTCGTGCGAGGCATGACGCCTCGCCTCGTGCGTATTTCTTGCAGACCGTGTGGAAACGCACCCGGCGCCGAGCGACAGGGAG
>NZ_JCACKG010000273.1:0-2466 GCF_059505265.1 Myxacorys chilensis
AGGAGGCCGCCGCAATGTCTGCCGCTCCGAAAATCGACCGCCGCCGCCTGATGACCTTCGCCTGGGATTGGGCGCGCCAAGAGGCCTTCTCCCGCCGCACCTTCAAGCCCTCGCGCTACCTCTCCGAAGCCCTCAAGGCCGCCTGGGCGAACGAGCGCGCTCTCGTTGCCTACGAGGCCCGCAGGGCGACCGAAGCCCAGCGCCCCCTCTACGTGATCCGCGCGGAGATCGAGGACCTCGAGAACCGCGACCGCTTGGGCGTCTCCGGTCTGGTTCGTCTCGCAGCCCTGCAAACTGAGTTCCGGGTCGCCGCCTAGTCACCACCCCTGAGCGGTCTCCCATTCGCCCGGAGCCGCTCGCTATCGAGCCCTCAAGAGGAGAACCCCCACATGACCGCCCACCTGTCCCGCCGTGCCCTGTTGGGCGCGGTGCCCGGCCTCGCCGCGCCAATGGCGCTCCTGCCGGCATCTGTCGCGGAGGCCGGGGCCGAAACCGCCATCCTGCAGCTCTACCGCGAGTGGGAGCCGCTCCGCGTGGCCATGTTCTGCCCAGACGCCACGGACGAAGGCATCGCACCGCTCTACGGCCCTCTACTCGCGCTTGAGGAACGCATCCAGCCGCTGCCCGTCACCTCGCTCGAGGACTTGGCTGCGAAGGTGTCCGCCCTCGCCAGCGACGAGGACACCGACCCCGATGGGCACGCCACCATTCCGGTCGGCATCGTCACCGAGTGCCGCGAGATCCTGGGCAGCGCCGCCGTGCTGACCCCCGCCCCCGTTCCAGGGCAGACCACCGTTCCCCTGCCGCTCCCCGAGAAGCCTGTCCACGATGGAGGGGCGCATCGCCGCCGCGTGCGAGTGGTTCGACCTCGAGCCGCCGATCCTGGAATACGACCCCGACCCCAGGCTGCCGGGGATCGTCGTCACCGAGGAGCTGACGGCGTGGATGTTCGCCTCGGGCGTGTCGCTGGACTGGCTCGTCTGTGGCGATCCGCGCAGCGCCCTCGCCGTGGGCCGCAAGGAGACGCTGCGCCAACGTGACTTCAAGGCCGCTATCCGCGAAGCTGACCCGGCCGAGGTAGGCGCACTCACCGAAGCCCTGCGGCTGCGGGTGGAGCACGGCGTGCCGCTCGAAGCCTGCCTGGAAGCGTGGAAACGTGTCGTCAGCGAGATCCGGGCGGCTAAGGATGCCATGACGCTTGCGGCCGGGGTGCTGACATGAACGCGCAACCGACCTCCCGCCGGGCCATGCTGAAAGGCGCTGCCATGCTCACCGCCGTTCCCGTCGCCGCGCTGGGCGGCGTGCCTGTGTTCGACGTCGTGGGGGAGCCTAAGCCCATCCCCACGCTCCAGCCCGATACACCCGTCTTGGCGCTCTATCGCCGCTGGCGGGCCTACCGCGCGTGGCTCAACACCCCTGAAGCGCGCACCGGCGACGATGACGCGTTTGACGCTCTGGTGGAGTGCTGCACGCCCATGGAGGAGGAGATGAACCGCCTCCCCGCGCAGAACATGACCGACCTCGCGGCCAAGGTGCTGTGTCTCTCCGGAAATGGGGAATGGGCGCTGCCCGAGGGGCCGGAGGGCATCATCGGCGAATGCAAGGCGCTCCTGCGTCAGGCTGGGCTGGACCCCATCCTTAACCGCAAGATGAACCTCTGAGGCGCGACACCAGCCAAGGGACGCAAGTCCCTGACGCAATGAGGCGATGAGTCCCCACAACGGGGGCCTTCTGCCATTTGTCCCCTTCCGACTCGCCCTCCCATTTGGCTACCTATAGTCGGCAATATCGAAGCCGCAGCTGCGGGCAGCCTTCCGGGGCGGGACGGCGGCCCAGAGGTGAAGGGCTGGCCGGCCCTCACCCTGGCCTGCCCCCTGAGGTCAAACTCGTAATCGGGACCATGGCCCTGGTCTGGTGCCCTGGCTCACCTCGGCCTACCTGTGCTGGCCGCTATAAACCTTCTTTTGCTTGTTTCCTCGACTCCTGCCGCCACAGCCCGTAGTTACTCAAAAGTAACTCTGTTTCCTGTAGATGAGGGGATGATGGCGCGCTTTTCTGCTTTCTCTAGGTTTGACATTGATCTGCTGAGCTTGAACGCGCTGATCTCGAACGTCTCCGACTGGGAGTTTTACGATAACGCGTACATCGGAATCAACGGGCGCACGTATCAGGACGTGCTGGGGGTCGAGACGGACTGGGGATCCAGCCTGACGGCCTTCGGCGGGATCAATTTCAGCGTCAACTCGTCGACAGGCGCGGTCACCGGTGGCACCGTTACAGGCGTGGCTGAGGGGAGTTCGGTCAATGGTGCGTTGCTACTGGACTGGGCACTTCAAGACTTCTCTGCCTCAGCAAAGGCCATCTACAACGCGGCCCTAACGTCTGGGACTTCCGACGACAAGTCCGTCATCCAGGCTGCACTCTCGGGCTCGGACGTCTTCAACTTGTCGGATCAGGCCGATCGGA
>NZ_JCACKG010000274.1:0-2457 GCF_059505265.1 Myxacorys chilensis
TCCAAGCCTATCACCTTTCCCTTTTCCGCCGGTCTTATTTAATCCACGTTCCTTAATGGCTAAGGCAATGGTTCTTGATTTCGTAGCTCGTATGGAAGAATCTCCCATCCTCTTTGCTCCGCTAGAAATGCTAACCGTTCCAAAACTTTTCTAAAAGGTGTGCCGTTTTTGTACGTGGGTTCAGGTTCGATTTGAGCGTGAGCAGTATTACCATCCTCTGGTCTAGCACAAACGTCAATTCTGTAGGAACACAGCGGATTACCTTTTGCATCGTTTTGCGTGACCTTAATGTCTCTAACAGCACCCGTAATTAGGCTGACAACTGCATTTTCTGCTTTCTTTTGGGTAAAGCGAGGGTCGTTATTGCAAAGCCCCGCCCGATCTACGGAAGGGGCTTTACTTCTATCCCTGAATGCCTGTGAGCTGATCCTTGCCTTACCTGTTTCGTCGATATGGTAGTTGTTATCTCCAAAATGAACGCATCGGTAAAGAAGCTCGTCATCCGTAACTACATCGCTCACAACTCACTCCTAAGACCCTAACCATTGCCAGAGAGATGTGAGTTCACTGTCTGAGTTGGCCAGTCCCTCCTGCATCTCAGTGTCCATATTAGGCCCCCACACTTTTATGTAATCGGCTGAACCGTTGAGGACATACACAGTAATCTTCTTGCCCGCACGCCACCACTCAAAAACTACTTCAGAGTCTATTCCAGCATTAATTAGAGGTTCATGCCAGTACATTTGATTATTACGGACAATCCTACGTAATTGAATCAACCATGCTTTAGCAAATGAAGCGGTACGAGGAGCAATTTCACAATCTGATGCTAGCTCAGTAATTCTTTTAAAACTTCCTTGAAGCGATGGGTCAGCAACCATTGCTCGCATTTTGCCGAAATGAGCACGCTGTTGCTCTAATTGCTGATCCAAGAATGTGCGGTTGTACTCAACGCTCGTTTGAGCAATTAAGGTAGACGAAGCAGCAACCTTTAGGCTCGATAGCCAATCTCGGGCAGTTGGAGTGCGATCGCCGAAAAGAAGATGCAACCTAGACACAGGCTCTGCGATTTCGCTTCGTTCTCCTTCTGACGGTTCACCTAGAGGAGATCTACCAAGCTTTAGAGTTCCATGAACTTGCGCTGCACCAGCTAAATCATTTTCATGATGAGCATCTGCCAATTTAGTCAGTGACATCGAACAACTCCCTTGTGCGGTCAGTAATCAAGCTTTCAAACGCTTGCCCTTCTCTTTGTTTTAGTTCACCTAAATGTGAAAGAGCATCCCCAATGGGCAGGGGTTCCTCTATCCAATCCTGATTGATGTTGAGATCGAGTAGAATCTCAAATTTCTCAGCAGATGAAGGAGATGAAATATCCGAAAGAGCGAATGTTAGTCGAATTGGTAGATCTTCAAATTGAGTCTCAACACGAGTAGTAAAAGCCGTCATATTTGAAAAGCCGCCTGGAGTTTGGGGCGCTGCAGTGAAGTATTCATCTAGCAAAATAGATGTTCCTGGAATAGCAATTTTGTTGATGTATCGCAGTGCAATTCTTCTTACACCTACGTGTTTCTCAACCTTCAGATATGATTGGAAAGCCTGTTCAATTCTGCCGTAGAATTCATTCCAACCTTCGTATGGCCGAAGTGTATGAATGCTGAGTGCGTTCGGACCTATTGCAACCATCCGACGCCCATCTTCTGTTGGAAACTGCACTTTCGCAAATCCGTGCTTGACCGTAAGAACTGAATCCGAAAGGTTAGGCTGCGCTTCAAGCTCAGCTTCTATTGAATTTTGCTGGTGTGGCTTCCCTCGATACTGGTCCTTTATTTTTTCATAAAACAACCCTGGGACTGTAATATCCCACTCTGATCCGGAATCAAAGCGAAATTCACAAACCGCTTCTTCAATAGGTGGATTACGATACTGACGGCGTTCCATATGTTGCCTTTATCCTGGTCAGCAAGCCCTTAATTAGGTGCTTGCTAATTCTATAGTGAACTATAAGTTGGGCTGAACGATCATAAAGATGCTCTTGGTCGGTCCTAATCATATTCTATGGCTATGGTAGTCCGCTTCCATGGCGATCGCTTCTCCCTTCACCACGATCGCTGAATAATACACCTTCGAAATACGGTGAGTCATGCCGTGTGGCGTCTCTTTGGGGATGACCTGGCAAACGATATCCACCGTTGGAGCGCGGCGATGCTTTGCGGCTAGGGTCACAAGCCCTTTGGCTTGAATTGGGTAGCGATCGCCCATAAATTCATTCGTTTTGAGGGCTTTCTCACACAGAAGTGGGAGCTGAACAGTGGGATTCGCACCCCTGTAACCGTGGTATGGAAAACGGTAAGTTTCTAAGCGGGGACAAACTGAATGATTCGCATAGGGACTTCATTAAAGGCATTGGTAACTGGCAAGATGAATCAGGCAGGAATCGGGACATCTCGAAACTTG
>NZ_JCACKG010000275.1:0-34900 GCF_059505265.1 Myxacorys chilensis
CCTTCGCTATTGAGATAAGGAACAAAGTCTAAACTTGCCAATGCTGGAGTGTCGTGTGCAGTCATTTTGGAATGTCGCTTTAAAAATTACTGATGAAATTTTCTATAAATCGCACATAATCGGCTGGGCTTCATGATGTTTGATTTGAACATAAAATTTGGCGGAACATGAATGATGACATGCTCAGCCGATTCGTGAAATTTTTCAAATTCGGCAGGCATTCCCTTCGGAGTTGCTGTGCTGTAGGGAACAGGCTGAAACAGAAGCCCAGTGAATTCAACCCTGTTGCCCTGAAACTCTTGCCCAATCTGTCCTAGAAAGGCCTCGCTGTTTAACAATTCAAACAGGGTGGCTTTCGCCTGAGGATCGAGGGAAAAACTTCCGTCAAACGCTTCAACGATCTTGAGTCCCATACGGCTTAAACCAATCTACAGCCTCTTTCGGATCGTATCCCGTTTTGGCACAGATAAGGCATGATAGTGTCCTATTGCCCTCGCTAGAGACCCGATATGACCCCTCTCAAAATTCCTGCCTGCGCTTGGACTCGCCCCATCGGACTGGGATGGGAAAAGCCTTACACCGTTCGCTATGCCAGCAATTTAGATGATGGAGCTTGGCACGGAATGCCCCTTGGTGGATTTGGGGCGGGTTGCATTGGGCGATCGCATGGGGGCGATTTTAATCTCTGGCACATCGACGGCGGTGAACATGTGTTTCAGTCAATGCCTGCCTGTCAGTTCAGCGTGTTCGAGCAGGTTGGGGAGCAGACGCAAGCCTATGCCCTCTCGACGAACCCACCAGAAGAGGGGACGTTGGAGCAGTGGAGATGGTATCCGGCAAGTCAGGCGGAAGCGACAACCGGAACCTATCATGCGCTTTATCCCCGCAGTTGGTTTGCCTATGAAAACGTGTTCAAAGCGACGCTAACCTGTGAGCAATTTTCACCGATTATTGCTGATAACTACCAAGAAACAAGTTATCCGGTTGCTGTGTTTCAATGGACGGCGCACAATTCGACCGATGCACCTATAACGCTGAGCATCATGCTGACTTGGCAAAATATGGTCGGGTGGTTTACCAATGCGAATAAGTCGCCGGAAATTAAGGTGAGAGATGATGGCAGCCCCGAATATAACTATCAGCCTCGCATCGGGCAGAGTACCGGAAATTTCAATCAACTGACAGGAAATGAGCAACAGCTTGCGATCGTTCTGCGTCAGCCTGAACTTGATCAACCTTCTGAAGGAGATGGACAGTGGGCGATTGCAACTCCTCTCAATCCTTATCTGTACGACGTTTTCTACAACACTCGCTGGAACGCTACAGGGGACGGTTCTGATTTATGGACACCATTCTCTAACGATGGCTCATTGTCCGACACTGATGATGAAACTCCAGCGAGAGACGGAGAGCAACTTGGAGCCGCGATCGCAGTGCGATTCACGCTAAAACCCGGACAGACGCTCACCGTTCCCTTTGTCCTCAGTTGGGATTTTCCAGTCACAGAATTTGCTCAAAGGGTGAACTATTTTCGTCGCTACACCGATTTTTTTGGGCGCAATGGGCAGAATGCCTGGTCGATCGCGCGAACGGCGTTGAAACATCATTCCACTTGGCAAGAAAAGATTGTGGCATGGCAACAGCCAATCTGCGATCGTAGCGATTTGCCTGACTGGTTCAAAATGGCGTTGTTCAACGAACTCTACGATTTGACACAAGGCGGCACGCTGTGGAGCGCAGCAGATGAGCGCGATCCGGTCGGACAGTTTGCAGTGTTAGAGTGCATCGACTATCGCTGGTATGAAAGCTTAGACGTAAGGTTATATGGCTCGTTCGGACTATTAATGCTGTGGTCAGAGCTAGAGAAAGCCGTGATTCGAGCCTTTGCGCGGGCGATTCCTCAAAGCGACGATCGCGATCGCACCATTGGTTACTACTTAACCATTGGTGCGGAAAGTCCCCAAGCCATTCGCAAAGCTAGAGGCGCAACGCCGCACGACTTAGGCGCACCGAATGAGCATGTCTGGGAAAAAACAAATTACACCAGTTATCAAGACTGTAACTTGTGGAAAGATCTCGGTTCTGATTTTGTTCTGCAAGTCTATCGAGATTACTTACTAACAGGCGCAACAGATGTTGAGTTTCTAGCCGACTGCTGGGATGCTGTTGTTCAAACGCTGCACTATCTCAAGCAATTCGATCACGATGGCGATGGCATTCCCGAAAACTCTGGAGCACCGGATCAAACCTTTGACGATTGGCGATTGCAGGGCGTCAGTGCCTATTGCGGAGGACTGTGGATTGCCGCTTTGGAAAGCGCGATCGCAATGGCTAAAGTTCTCTCTCAAACCCATTATCCAGCCGCTACATCTGCGACTCAATCCGCTGCCACCTTTGTCACCTGGTTAACTCAATCCCGCGCTGTCTACGACAAAAAACTCTGGAACGGACATTACTATCGCCTCGACAGCGAAAGCGGCTCTAACATCGTCATGGCAGACCAGCTCTGCGGACAATTTTATGCCCAACTCTTAGGCTTGCCGGATGTCGTCCTAAACGATTCAAGCGACGATTCACCCAATCGCGCCCAAACCGCTCTCCACACCATCTACGACACCTGCTTTCTAAAATTCAACACCTACATCCAAACCCACCCCTCTACCCAAGAATCTCGCTTCCAAGCTCCCTCCTCGAAAAGCAGGTCGAACTCCTCCCTCCTCCCTCCTCCCTCCTCCCTCTCTTCCATTGGAGCTGCCAACGGCGTCCGCCCCGACGGTTCCCCCGAAAACCCCAACGCTACCCATCCCCTTGAAGTTTGGGTCGGCATTAACTTTGGACTCGCCGCCTTCCTTCTTCAGTCCGGCATGACCTCGCAAGCGTGGACATTAACTGAAGCCGTTGTGCATCAGATCTACGAAAATGGGCTACAATTTCGCACACCCGAAGCCATTACTGCAACCGGAACCTTCCGCGCCGGACATTACCTCCGAGCAATGGCAATTTGGGCAATTTATGGAGTGTTAACAAACTTTGAGAACGGGTCTGAAAGATAAGTTACAGTCTGACCCAACTCCAGCACTTTAACGTTAGCGTTGGGAATATCCTCACCGAATCTCGCGTTAGAACTAGGCCAGATCGCCATCCGCCCCCAGAACGTCTACAGGAAGCATGAAACGAGTCTCGCTAATTTTAGCTTTTGTGTTTGGATTAATACTGGTCATCGTGCCAGGGTCAGTTGCTCAGTGGTCGTCTGCTCAAGAGCCATCTACCCACGTCTTGGCCAAAGAGCCGTCTGCCGTTGCCCAGCAGACGTTTCCGCCCCCATCACCTGAGCCCAAACCCGCTAGTAAACCCGCAGACGATGGCGATAGCGAGAAAGGCCAAAAGCCTTTTGATGAAGTCATTCAAGATACAACGTCATCAAAAGGACTATTTACTCTATATCAGAACAAAAAAACAGGTAAACTCTACGCTGAGATTAAGCCTAATCAACTGAATCAAAACTATCTCGCCGTCATGACGTTAGAGTCAGGAATTGGCGAGCGCGGTATCTACAGTGGTTTGCCGATTGGCGATTTTCTATTTACGCTTCGTCGCGTTAACAACAGCATTCAATTTGTCGTTCCTAATATCAATTTTCGAGCAGAGCGCGGAACGCCGATTCGTCGATCGGTGGATCGATCGTTTAGCGATTCAGTTTTAGAAGCGCTTCCCATTAGAAGCACTCATCCTCAGCGTAAAAGCGTTTTAGTCGAACTGAATTCGCTTCTACTTGGTGATCTGCCAGGGTTAATGCCTGTGGTGTCGTCAGCCCTAGAAGGATCCTATACGCTAGAGCAAAGTACATCCTTTTTCGACAAGGTAAAAGCGTTTCCATCTAATGTCGAGATTGAATCGGTGTACGGATTGTCAGGCAGCGGAAACGATTCAGAGCTTCCGAGCTACATCGCCGCATTGCCCGATAGCCGTGCCTTTAGTCTAAAAGTGCGCTACAGCTTATCGGCGTTGCCCGAAAATAATGGCTATCGTCCTCGGTTGGCCGACGATCGCGTGGGTTACTTTATTACCGCGTACCGAGACTACACCGACGATACACCGCGCCAATCGTTTGTGCGCTACATTAACCGTTGGCATTTAGAGAAACAAGATCCTGCCGCTCCATTATCAAAACCAAAACAACCCATTACCTTTTGGATTGAGAATACCGTTCCACTAGAGTATCGCGATGCTGTTCGTGATGGCGTTCTCATGTGGAATCGAGCCTATGAGAAGATTGGATTTAAAGATGCGATCGTAGTCAAACAAATGCCCGATAATGCCGATTGGGATCCGGCTGACGTGCGCTACAACACGATTCGCTGGTTTAACTCAACCGACGCGATTTTTGCGCTCGGTCCGTCGCGAGTCAATCCGCTCACGGGCGAAATTCTAGATGCTGATATTCTAGTGGCTGCCGATTTCACGCGATCGCTCAAAGAAGACTATCGCAGCATTGCAGAGCAAAACCAAATGCGGACGGCTCCGTTTGCCGCGCAACTGCTCGGCAAGGAGAGTGTTTGTAATTATGGGATGGCAGCCCGTTACTTAGAGCGTCAAGCGAAACCCAGCGAGAAGAAATCGCCGCCGCGCCTCAGATTTGGCTCTAGTTTGGGCAACTATCAGGATCTGTGTTTTGGCATGGATGCGGCTAAACAGTATGCGGTTGGTAACATGGCGCTATCGCTGTTTCAAAATGTGTTGCCGAATGGCGCTGAAATGAAAGACTATGTGCAGCAATTTGTTCGCGAACTGATTGCTCACGAAATCGGGCACACGTTGGGATTGCGCCATAACTTCCACGCAAGTTCAATGCTGACTCCAGAAGAGTTAAACAACCCAGCGATCACCCGGCAGAAAGGATTAGTGGCGTCTGTGATGGACTACAATCCAGTGAATCTTGCGCCCCAAGGAACAAAACAAGGGGATTACTTCACGCAGCTAGTCGGGCCGTATGACGAATGGGCGATCGCATACGGCTACACGCCAACGGATGCCAAAGTGCCAGCAGCAGAAAAACGGGTTCTCGACGCGATCGCAAAGAAAGCGCCTCAACCGGAACTTTCTTACGCGACGGATGAAGATGTATTCTCATTTCTCGATCCAAAGGTCAACGCCTTTGACATGAGCGGGGATCTGCTGACGTATTCGCAATGGCAAATGGAAAATGCTCGCAAAATGTGGGATCGAATCAACACGCGCTATCCCGGCGAAGGTCAAAGTTTTAATGAAGTTCGAGTGGCATTTAATGCTGTATTCGACTATTACTTTCAATACGCCACGTTCTTAGGAGAGTACGTTGGAGGGCAATTCTTCAATCGCTACAAATACGGAGACGCGAAAGGAAGATTACCGTTCGAGCCTGTGCCGATCGAGCAGCAGCGCCTCGCGCTTGCCACGTTACAGAAAAATGTGTTTAGTGAAGAACCGTTCCAGTTTTCGCCCGATCTGCTCAATAAGTTAGCGCCGTCTCGCTGGTCTCATTGGGGAACACAGCCCAGCGTGAACTTAGACTATCCGATTCATGACAACATTCTGTTTTTGCAAAGCATTGTTCTTTACGATCTGCTCTCTCCTCAGCGTCTTGCTCGCTTGCGGGATGCCGAACTGAAGACGCAGCCCGGACAAGCCCTGACGATTCCTGACCTGTTTGACTCGCTGCAAACCAGCATTTGGGGCGATGTGATCAAGCCGAAAGACAATCTCAAACTATCGGGATTGCGTCGTGCATTGCAGCGGCAGTATATGAATGTATTAGTCGCAATGGTGTTACGTCAAGCGGATGCGCCGGAAGACGCAAGAACCGTCGCTCGGTACGAACTCAAGCAATTGCATCGTTCAATTGATGGGGCAATGCGAAAGGTGAATGATAAAGAAATCTATACGAAAGCGCATTTAGAAGAAGCCCGCGATCGCATTGCTAAAGCCCTAGACGCTCAACTGCAATCTCAGTAGAGTAAAACGCTAATTGTGTCAGTTGGTTTGAAGCATAAAATCCAACCGACACAATTAGCGATCGCGCTGTTCTTCCATGAGCGCGTTAATCAAAGCGATAACGAATGGCACGCAAAAAATCCTATTACAACTGGGAGAGTTTAAAATTGTGACAATCACTAACTCACTTCATCATGCTTAGCGAATACATTGAGGCTGCAATGGGGCAAGCCGAATACAGCATTCTTGAGGACAATACATTCTATGGAACCATTCCAAGACTCAAAGGCGTGTGGGCAAACGAGGCAACTTTAAGCCAGTGCCAGCACGAATTACAGAACGCGCTAGAAGGCTGGATACTCTTAGGCTTGCACCTGCATCATTCCATTCCACTCATCAACGGCATTGACCTCAATCCTCAAACTCATTCAGAGGTTGCTTGATGCCAACATTTGGAGCCATCAAGCGTAAAGACCTCATTCGTTACCTGAGAGAATTAGGGTTTGAGGGACCCTACGCTGGTGGTAGACATCAATATATGGTGAAGGACGAAGTTCGTCTCACACTGCCCAATCCTCATAAAGGCGATATCAGCAAAGGGCTACTTGCACGAATTCTAAGTGAGGCAGACATCGATCGTGACACTTGGGAAGAACTTTGACCTTCTGAATTATCCACAGAAGTCCATCGAACAATCCTGATTTGAGAAAACTTTGACGTAAGCGCGATTGCTTCGCAAGCTCCGAAGGATCGCACCGCTCTATTTCAACTCCATCACTCGGCTGATAGCCATTTCGCTCATACAGTAGAACAGCTTCTTTCAACACACTCGCGGTTTCAATCCAGATCTGTTGGAAGCCTTGTTTGCAAATAGCTTGCTCTAATGTTTTTAACAGAAACGTTCCTAAGCCTTTTTGCCGCGCTTCCAGCAGTAAATACATTTTGCGAATTTTGACTGCATTTTGACCGCGTGAAATCGGATAATACGCACTCGTGTCAACGATTTTACCGTGCTGTTCGACCACCCAAAACTCGCCACCTTTTTCTAGATAGCATTCCTCAACATTCAACACATCCCGATCTGCGCCGTCTGGTTCTTGAATCAGTCCATACTCTGATAAGACTGAACTGATGAGATCAAACGCGATCGCACGATTAGCGCAGAACAAAAACTGCGAAGCACACACACGGTTGCCAATCTCGAATCAGGAAATCTTGATAGAAGATGTGCATCAGCTATGGATTCTCGGGTGGGGATGCAGCGTAGCCAAAACCTCGCTTTCGGCTTGGGCTAAAGTTTCGAGGCGTTCCATCACGGCTTTGCGATCGCAGTAAGTATCTGCCAGCGTCCAATATACGCCGTAATGTCGCGCTTCGGATGCCATCAATGCTCGATAAAATTTAGCTAACTCCAGATCAGGACAATGCTCAGCTAACAATCCCAAACGCTCATGACTTCGAGCTTCAATGATCCCCGACACCAAAAGCGCATCCAACATCCGATCCGGCTCATCACGGCGGATTTGCTTATTTAACGTTGCCCCGTAGGGAGGCGGCACTAGTGGCGCTAAAGGGATGCCTCGACACTCTAAAATTTGGTTGACTTGCTCAAAGTGCTGCAATTCTTCCTGCGCGATCGCCGTCAATGCCCTCACTAACTTAGCGCTCGACGGGTAACGGAACATCAGATTCAGCGCAACACCTGCCGCTTTGCGCTCACAGTGAGAATGATCGAGCAAAATCGTCTCTATGTTTGCTAGGGCTTGTTCTACCCAGGCAGACGAAGTAGGCTGTTGCAGAAAGCGGATAGTTGGCAAAGACGCCACAGAACTTTTACCCATGATTTGGTTAGCCTTTGCAATTCTAACGGCTTTTTTTGAGTCTTTGAAGGATGTTTCGAGTAAGAAAAGTCTGCAAACCATTGACGCTTACATTGTCGCGTGGATGGCAAATGTGTTTGCGATCGCATTTTTAATACCGTTGCTATTAATTCTTGGCATTCCACCATTGAACCTTCAGTTTTGGATTGCATTACTGATTGGCGGCAGTCTCAATGTCATTTCGTTTATTCTCTATCTCAAAGCAATTCAAATTGCAGATTTATCGATCACTGTCCCGTTGGTGACTTTGACGCCATTATTTCTCTTAATTACATCACCCTTAATTGTGGGAGAATCTGCCACGATCGCGGATGTGGTCGGCATCGTTCTCATTGTGCTTGGGTCTTACATTTTGAACCTGAGAGAACGCAAGAATGGCTATTTTGCGCCCCTAAAAGCCATTTTGCGAAATCGAGGGAGTCGGCTGATGTTTGTCGTCGCCTTCATTTGGAGCATTACCTCAACCTTTGACAAAGTCGGCGTAGTGAATTCTTCTCCGATCTGTTGGTCTACAGCATTGTATTGCTTTTTAGCGGTAGGAATGTTTCCGATCGTGTTGTACAAATCTCGTCAAAAAATGGGTCAGATTCTGCCAAATTTAAGGCCATTGGCTCTGATCGGAGCCTTTCATGCCTTGGGGATCACCTTTCAGATGAGCGCGATCGCATTTACATTAGTGACTCAAGTTATTGCCGTTAAACGCACGAGCGCTTTAATGAGCGTCGTGTGGGGTCATTTTCTGTTCAAAGAAAGAGGGCTGCGAGAGCGACTTGCGGGGGCAACCATTATGGTACTAGGGGTCGTTGTAATCGCTCTTTCTAAACAATTTCTTCCACACTAAGAAGGACGCTTGAACAATAGCGCCGTCAAGTTAAATTTTCTTTTAAGTTAAGCGATTCTTCTGGAAGTTCCGTGATAAATCAAGAAGATCAGAAGACGTGCTGAAAAGGTATCGGTAGTTCGTCTATCTACTGATGGATTTGTATCAAAAATCATTAAGTATTCTTAATCGGTTTTTGAAAGTTAAATAACCGAGGCATGATCAACAGAGCGTTAAGAACATCGCTGATGCAGACCCGAACTCGATCGAAACGATACCGCCGCCGCACTCGGAGACTCTCCAGCCCAGGCAGCACTTTTATCACCTTGACCTGTGCCTTTCTAACCTGCGTGACGCTGCTACCCAAACTTTGGGAACCGCAAGCGTCTACCCCACCGACCCCGTCTTATCAGAAGGCGAGTAGAGTGTTTCAATATAAGCGATCGCAGCCTCTCCAGAAGCAGGCTCAACCACCTCAGAATCCCTCTCAGCAGGCTGAGCAAACTCCTCAATCCGCGCCCCTATCGTTTCAGGAGCCAAAAAAGACCGAACAGCCTCGACCTACAAACACGCCCAAAAGCCCTGTAGAGCCTGCTCTAGCAAAGCCAGTGCCCGAGCCAGTGACAAAGCCAATTGCCACGCGCCCTGTCACGCTAGAGCAGCGCGAGATTGCAGGTATTCCGATCCACTTGATCAATATTGATCTCACCGACCCAAACACCTTTATTAGCGTTGGGTTAGCGAATGCAGCGACTGAGGCTAACAGCACGCGATCGACAAAAGGTGACGAAGCGTTTAACGCAATGGTGAAGCGTTACAAAGCGGCTGTGACGGCAAACGGAACCTTCTTTAGCATGGACGCTCAAAAGCGGGTCATGGGCAATATGGTTTCGGGAGGACGCTTCCTGAAATATAGCCCGTGGGAGAATTATGGAACCACGCTAGGACTACGACCGGGCAATCGTCCTGAAATGATTACCGCCCGAGCAGAAGGCCAGCCCAAGTGGGAACAGCACTGGTTTTCCCTAACAGCAGGGCCGCGATTGCTGAAACAAGGCGAACTGTCAATTAACCCGAAACAAGAAGGCTTTACCGATCGGGCTGTCATGGGTGTTGCAACGCGATCGGCAATTGGCTTTTCAGAACATGGGAAGCGGCTGTTGCTCGTGACGTTCCATAAACCTGTTTCACTGCAAAAAGAAGCTGCCATCATGAAAACGCTGGGCTGCTATGAAGCCATGAATCTCGATGGAGGGACATCGGTTGCATTGGCTCAAGGCGATCGCGTCCTTCAACCCGCTGGGCGCGACCTGACCAACGTGATCACGATCTATGACGCTCAGCATCCGGCTCCTGACTCACTTCAGCGATCGTGGGCAGCGTTTCAGAAGAACGATCAGGTGGCGCTAAGACAAGACAAATCATAAAGTGCATGAGGGTGCGATTTGTGCCAAGCTCTATACGATCGCGTCAATCTAGGAGATTTAAGTGCCATGCTGTTCGATCGCCGCTTTCCTAAATTAAGTCTCAGCTTCCTCGTACTCTTAGCCATTACCAGTGGAGCGGTTGTCTATTGGGTTTCGCCGTTAAGAGATCCGTCCTTTCAGCCAGGTACGAATGCAGGTTCCCTCATTCCGTGGGTACAGAGCGTTAGTGAAGAAACTTGGGTGATCAAGGCTTCTCTACTGGCGGCGCTCTTTGCGACAAACATCACCTTTATCACTTGGCAGTGGACTTCAGCCAGAGTTACCCAGATGATGAGTCCATCGCAGAGAGTTGGCAGAATCTCTCCCGTCCTAGCGCTCTACTATGCGCGGTTGCTGGGAACATGGATTTGCATGTTTATCGGCTTTGACGCCTTGTTTATCGGTTATCTCCTCTACCAGTGGATGATCGATTAAATAGGAGTCTGAGTCGGAATGCCAATCGCTCTTGGAAACGCCTTTGGAGTGAGCGCAATTTTCTTGAGATACAGGACGTGACGGACGCTCCCAGTGAGGGGGGTTTCAAATGCATCAGAGCGTTCTAGCGCTCCACCAAGCGTTTCGAGGGCAGAGGTTAAGCCACGTTCTTCTTCGGCTGTCCATTGTCCCCGATAGAGCAGGGCGACTCCTCCTAATTTAAGGAGCGGCAAGGTGTATTCAGCGCAGACCGCAGCGGCGGCAACTGCACGAATGAGGGCAACATCATAGGTTTCGCGGTGGAGAGGACTTTGCCCAATCGCCTCAACGCGATCGCACAACGGGCGAGTATTGCCAACCCCGATCTCGCTGACTGCCGTTTTTAAAAAGTTGACCTTCTTCTGAGTCGAATCGAGCAGGGTCACTGTCCAAGTGGGATGAGCGATCGCGATCGGTACACCCGGAAATCCGGCTCCGGTTCCGATGTCGATCGCCCGAGAAGCCGCCGAATTTAAGGATTGAATACCGCTTAGCGAATCCCACAGATGCTTTTCCCAAAACTCCATTGGGTCGGTAATGCGAGTGAGATTAAACTGGCGATTTCCGGCTAAAACCGCTTCATAGAATGCTTGAAATAGTCGCTGCTGTTTTGGATTGGGTTGCCAATTCAGCGTTTTTTGCCAAAGCTCTAGCATTTCTGGCAGCTTCGGCGTTTCTTCGTCGGTCATGCTCTAAACGATCGCTACACTTTACAGCCTACACGGTTGCGATGGGTCGATTGCGATCGCTCTCGGCGGCAAGCGTTTTAGGGTTCACTTCTGCCAGTTCACCCTGTCGAATTGTCCAGCAGCGATCGGCAATCGACACCAGTTCACTCGCATCGTGCGACACCACCAGAAGCGTCCAGTGCGTTTTGAGTTTTGCGAGTAAGTTCACCAACTGACGCCGCATTGACCAGTCAAGCCCAGCGGTTGGCTCATCGAGGAGGAGAATGCTGGGCTGACGAATCAGTTGTACGGCGAGGGCGAGACGGCGCTGCTGTCCGCCACTCAGCGAGTGGGGCGGCGTGCGGAGCGGCAGATGATCAAGTCCAACTTCAGCTAAGGCATTGTGAACGCGATCGGAGCTTAATTCAGGATGGCCGAGCCGCAATTCTTCTAAAATAGAGCCACCGCAGAAATGACGTTCCGGAAACTGAAAGACCAGCCCGCTCAATTGCTGCAAGTGTAAGAACGTTAATTCCTGTTCTCGCCAGAGCATAGTTCCACTGGTTGGCTCTGCTAATCCGGCTAAGATTTCCAGCAAAGTACTCTTTCCGGAGCCGCTCGGTCCAACAATAAGTCCTAACTGCTGGGGCGCGATTTCTAAATCGAGAGATTTTAGAATAGCAGTCGGAGTGGCGGTTGGATGATACGACAAATCGCGAAGATAGAGCATTTAGCGTAAAAACTTTAAAGTGGGGATCAAGCGTGTCTGAGCCTAGTTTACCCAGAACCCGACTGGCTGGGGTGAATTTGAGAGAGAAATTCTAGCTTGCGCCGAATTTGGGTTAGCCTGTGTAGGCAGATCGAGTTAAACTTGCAGGTCAAGTTGGAAACCTGCGATCGCTTTATTGCGTCAACTTGCTGGATATCTTGTGAGAACTGCTCTATGGTTAGCTTGTCTGCTGCTCAATTCCGTTGGACATCTCGACATTTTGGACGAAGTTTAGGCGCGGCGGCAATGCTAGTGAGCTTGCTAGCGAGTCCGTCTTGGGCAAAAGATCCGTTTAGAACCGGAAGCGCAGCTAAACCTATTGACGATCAAACAGAAGCGGCGTTCCGCTCCGTATTTGAGAAGGGAGATTATGTCAGTGCCAAAAATGCTTTAGCGAAGACGCCAGCGAATGAGCCGTTGGCAGTCGCTTTAAAGGCCGCGATCGCGTACACCTACTGGTCAGGCGAATCGAATGGGCAAGCCAAACAAGCTCTTCTAGATCAATTCAGCACTTACGCAACTCAGACCAAGCAAGTCGCAGAACAATCGAACGATCCCCTGCGTAGCAATCTTTATAAAGCAGTTGGCAACTTCTTAGAAGGAGCTTACACCGTTGGCAAAAACGGTGTGGTACGCGGTACACCAGGAGCATTAGGCAAACTTCAGCAAGCGTTTCAGAATTTGGATGCCGCCGAAAAAATCAATCCCAACGATCCAGAACTTAATCTGATTAAAGGCTACATTGATCTATTGCTTTCGGTAACGATCAACCTGCCGTTATCGAGTCCAACCGATGCGATCAATCGCTTGGAAACCAAGGCTCAACCAACTTACCTTTCTCAACGCGGACTCGCGATCGGGTACCGAGATTTGAAGCAGTATGACAAAGCCTTACAAGCCGTTGACCGAGCGATCGGAGCAGCTCCTACAAATCCTGACTTGAAATACCTCAAAGGACAAATTCTTTACCGTCAAGGCAACAAAGCCGGAAGTGTTGCCCTGTTCCAGGAGGCATTGAAAAATGCGAATCAGCTTCCACCCGCACAGGTAAGCCAAATTCAGCGAGAACTGAAAATAGCGCAAGGTCGATGATTAGCGTGAGTTGAGGTCGAGCCGAACGCTTTACTCACAGCCGTCTTTCTGCATAGTTCACGACAGACGATAGGCCATATGTAGCGAAAGCGTCTCCCTGCAAGAACTACTGTAAAAATTCTTAGTAACCCTCCGTAGGAATTGCATCTTACGGAGGGCTTAATTTAAATTTGGTTTCTACGTATAAATTGGTACGCCGAGCGTAGCTTATCAGAAACTTTACATTGCTTGTATTGCACAGCACCCAGCCTTTGTAGAACGCCAATGGTAGTTTGCTGAAGGGAATGTCCTAGATGTTAAGAGCCTGTTAAATACAGGTAAACAAACAGTAAATTTACGGACTTTCTTCGCTTACCTTCATTAAATTTTTCTACCTGTTATGGCTAAGAACGTCATTCTGATGATTGGTGATGGTATGGGCTGGGAAATGGCTCGTGCTGCATCAATTTATAATCAGATTCAAGCGGGCAACACAGGATCTACGCTAGACGACTTCTATACGTCTGGCTTTGGGTCTGGACTCAGTTTTCAGGGATTAAAAGGGTCTTCTCTCGCGACGACGTATGGAACGACGATCGCAGATAGCAAAGGTGTCTACAGCACAGGAAACTCTGCGCTCGACAACTCAGAATCGGCAACAGGCTCGAGTAATGTTCGTCCGGGGTTTGAATTTAATCCAACATTTAATCCGGGCAGCACGGCCACGGGTGGCGCAAAGGTGAGCGATGGCGTCGTCGGCAACTTAGTAGGGTACGATCCTGAAAGAGGAGGCGTTAATCCTTGGACGCCGGGATATGACAAGGAATACATCAAATGGAGCTATCCTGACTCTGCCAATACTGCAACCACGCTGTATACCGGAGTCAAGACTTATAACAACGCGGTGGGAGTTGACATCTACGAGCAACCTTTAGAAACCATCCTGACTACGGCAAAACTTGGGGGCAAATCTACCGGATTAGTAACATCAGTTCCGATCGATCACGCGACTCCAGGAGCAGCAGCCGCGTCTGTCAATCGCCGAGCCAAGTATGATGGCGAATTCCCTGACCTCGACAACATCTTGCAGCAGGAACTTCGAGTTTATCAGCCAGATGTTCTATTGGGAGGCGGACATCCGCTATCTAATACCAAAGATCCATTGCCCGATGGGGTGGAACCGCCTCAAACCTACGAGTTTATTAGCAACGACACCTACGACTATCTCAGGAGCAACCCAACCGACAATCGCTACGGGTATACGTTTTTAGAACGGGGCGAGAATGCGGCTCAAACGCTAGCGGACACTGCCGCGCAACTTGATCCAAATAAGGGCGATCGCTTGATTGGACTCTACGGTGCGCGAGGACAAAACGGCAATCTACCCGTCAGTTCTGCCAACGGTGACTACAGCACTACGGGTCTAGACATGTTCAGCATCAATAGTTCGCAAGGGCAGAAGCAAGACACGACTCGTCCCCTCGCTCCGGGTGAAACAGATGCCTCGTTTATTTCACGAGAAATCAACGAAAACCCAACCCTCAAGGATCTTTCGTTAGCCGCCTTAAATGTATTGGGTAAAGACCAAGATGGGTTCTGGCTGATGATCGAGGGTGGTGATATCGATTGGGCCGCTCACGACAACTCGATCGATAACCTGGTCGGCACAATGAATGACTTTGATAAATCTGTTACGTCTGTCATTGACTGGATTGGGCAGAATGGCGGTTGGGATGAGAACCTACTGATTGTCACCGCAGATCACGATCACTATCTAACCCTAAATCCCAACTATCCTCAGCTTGTACAAACTCTTGGTCTTGAGAAACTCACTGACATCGATGACCCAGCACAAGCCGGGAACTTTTGGGGTTCAAACGTTGATGCAAAATATGGCTGGGGTAATCACAGCAATCGTCCAGTTCCGGTCTACTATCAAGGTGCAGGATCTGAAGTTTTGGATGGGTTTATCGGTCAGGGCTACGAGAGCTATGGCTATACAATTCCTGGCTTCCCTGATCACATCGACCAAAGCCAAATTTATCAGACCATGCTGTCTGCGGTTACAGGAGCCACAAATCTTCCTCAACAAGAAGGGAATCAAACTCGATTTGGTGATGATCGCGATGATGTGATTTACACTAGCGCAGGCGACGATACGGTTTACGCAGAAGGTGGTAATAACTACGTCTACGCTAATCGCGGTAACAACACTGTTTATTCTGGTTCGGGCAATGATTTGCTCTATGCAGGGGATGGTGATGATGCTTTATATGGCGGTGAAGGCGATGATACCTTGTTTGCCGGAGCCGGAAATAATCGGCTCTTTGGCGATGGTGGTAATAACAACATCTACGCTGGTTCAGGAGATGACTTTATTGTTGCAAGCGGCAATAACTTCATTCGTGCAGGCAGTGGTAAAAATCAAATCTATCTCGGTGATGGAGATGACAACATTGCTACAGGGGCTGGGGACGATCTAATCTATGCCAACGGTGGTGAGAATACCATCGATGCGGGCGCAGGCAACAACCAAGTCTACGGTGGGGGTGGCAACGATAAGATCACGACGGGTGCTGGAGATGATGTCATTTACGCAAGCGATGGAGATGACACGATCGATTCTGGATTAGGCAACGACACCATCTATGCTGGAGCAGGTGTGAAAACAATCACGCTGAATGCTGGAGCAGGTGCAGCTTCAATCTATGGATTTGGTTCAGACGACTCGTTTAAGCTAGGCAGCGACTTGAAGAGCGGTGATGCATTCACGCTGAAGATTGAGGGTGACGATACGCAAGTCTTCAAGGGTGAAGATTTGCTTGCCACTTTGAAGTGGACGCGGCTTGAGAAACTCGCGATCGCGATGGATCAAACGAAGTCTTCCTAAGAAATTGCGATCGCAGGTCTTGTCCCTGCGATCGCATCCTTCTCGCGATCTAGCTATTTGCAGTTCCTAACCGGACTTTTGCACGGCGATCGACCTCTGCCCAATTCACGACATTCCACCAATTGTTGAGATACTCGGCCCGCCGATTTCGATACTTGAGGTAATAGGCGTGTTCCCAAACATCATTTCCCATAATCGGGAAGTTGCCCTCACTAATCGGGTTATCTTGATTGGGCGTTGTTGTAATTTGAAGCTGACCTTGCCCATTACGAACTAGCCAAACCCAACCACTGCCAAAGCGATCGCCGCCCGCCGCATTAAACTGCTTCTGGAAATTCTCGAAGCTGCCAAAGGTTTGATTGATCTCTTGTGCGATCGCGCCCGTTGGCTGTCCGCCTCCGTTGGGACTCATAATTTGCCAGAAAATCGTGTGATTCAGATGTCCACCCGCATTATTGCGGACTTTCATCCGAATCGGTTCGGGAACGCTATTGAGATCTTTTAATAACGCTTCAACACTGCGATTTTGCACTTGCGGCTGGTCTTTCAACGCCTCATTCAAATTTTTGACATATGCCGCGTGATGTTGGTCATGATGCAAGCGCATTGTTTCTACATCGATCGCTTTACTCAGTGCATCGTACCCATAAGGTAAAGGCGGAAGTTGAGCAGGGGAAGCACTCAGCGCCCGATCGGGATAGGCAACAGAGATATCTGGAGAAGTAGGAGCCGGGCTTTGTGAATTTGCAGTTGGAGTAGGCTGACATGCTGCAAACATCACTACCATTGCGACCCCAAGCAGTAGCTTCAGCGACTGTTTCAGCAATCGTTTCATCATAAGAATTTTCAACGTTAATAGTCCTCAACTAGAATTAATCCAATTTCAGAGAACTATATTTTTCATTTTGAAGCAATACACCCCAGTTATAAATCTTATGTGATCTTAGTTCATAGATCTTGTGTAAATAGCAATCTCACCAATAGAATCTCCGCTCTACATTTTCATTGCTACGCTACTACCATAACTGCTTATAGGACTGTGCGAGTTAATAAAAATTGATTGGCTCTAAAAGGGCGTCTCGGTTTGCAGGTGAATCCGTTGCCTCGTGTGAGGATGAGCGAAAGACAGCGATCGCGCATGCAGGTGTAGCCGAGTCGTTGCTGTATCCTTTCCATACAGTCGATCACCCAAAATTGGTACTCCCAGCCCTCTCTCATCTGCCGCGTGAACTCGAAGCTGGTGAGTCCGCCCGGTCAACGGGACGAACTCTAGACGAGAGCCGTTTTGCTTACGATCGATGACTTGAAAGTGCGTCACGCTGGGTTTACCGCGTTGCCAATCTACCTTCTGTCTGGGGCGATCGCAGGGGTCACTCCAGAGCGGCAACTCGATCACGCCGTGCGGTTGCTCAATCGGTTGTGCTAAAACTGCTTCATAAATCTTGTGGACGTGTCGCTGCTGAAACTGTTGGCTAAGCTGTCGATGGGTGACTGCATCTCGCGCTAGTAGCAGCAGTCCAGACGTGTCTTGATCCAACCGATGCACAGCATAAATGGCACCGTCCGATCCACGTTGAAAGCGACTCAACACGCTGTCTTGGGTGTGGAGATGGCGACCCGGCACGGAAAGCAGTCCCGATGGTTTGTCAACGACGAACAGCCAGTCATCTTCATAAACAATGGGGAGAGTTCCTAAATTTTGGATTGGAGCCAAACAATCCGATAATTGAGGTGACAGTCCTGACAGCAAAAATCCCATCAAGGGCTGACAGCGATCGCGGCAGGCTGGATAAAATTCTCCCTGAACTTTGTCGCCATTAGCAGAGGGAGAACCCCACCAAAATTCTGCCATTGCTAAAGGTTTGAGCTTGTGAGTTGCAGCATAGTGGAGCAGTTTTGGGGCGCAACACTCGCCTGTGCCCGTCGGAGGCGCACCGTTGGGCATAAGTTGACGAAGCGATCGCGTCTCTCCTAAAAAATTAGTCAGTTGGTAGGCGTGATGCATCTGCGCTTGCAGCGTTTGAGAAAGCGTTTTGCGTTGCCGCTTTAGATGGCAGATTTGATGATTCGCCTGCTCAATTTTTTGTTTAAGCGGCTTTAGAATGCCGTCGCGCTGTTGTTTTAAGCGTCGCCGCTCGATACCATCTTGGCGGCTCTGTTGATCTAACATCTCTAGCGATACAGTTAGCGCTTCGTCTATTAATGTTTGAGCAAACCTCTGGCGTTGAGCCTGCCGATTCGCTTTACGTTGGCAATGATGCTGCGCGATCGCTTGTAACCGAGTCTCAAACTCTTGGCTTAGCACTTCATACTGCTGCCGTTCAGGAATCTGTTGTAGAGCAATTAGCTGCTGCTTCATTTCCTCTAACAGAGATAACGTGTGAGCTTCCTCTAACATCATGCGATTGGCTTCAAGTTGCGTAGGATCACGCCCTGAAATCGGAGTTACCCAACCCTCGACTTCGCTTTCTCCATTCAGCAGCCCAGAGAAAGCCTTTAGCACCCACTGTTTGCCCAATAGATCTTGAACTAACAGCACGCCATACATTTTGCCTTCCCGACTGTAGCGTTCATCCGTCGCAAGGTGCTGCATTAATCCGCGCGCGATCGTCTCTGAAAATCGGGTTCGAGGAAGTTTTGCAATAGTATCGCCATTAGTACACGCAACTTCATCGGAATCGCAGCGATCGCTATACCAGTACAGTGAAGATGAGCAATTATCAAAAAAATCGTTCTCATCGATGAATGCTGAAATTGGATGAAGCACAACGTTATCCAAAAGAACTTAGTAACGCAATTTAGGACAAAAATTGCTGAATTATAATAAAGCGGAGATTGCTATTGTTAATTTGCTGCTCAATCAATATAAAACTTACATTGTTGTCATGCAAGCCTATCCTAAACCCACTAAAGCCGAAATTCAGGCAGCATTTGGTAGATTTATACCAGATGTTCTTGCACCCAACTTGAAGGTTTTATTTTGTGGCATCAATCCTAGTCTTTACAGTGCGGCAGTTGGACATCATTTCGCCCGTCCGGGCAACCGCTTCTGGCCCGCACTCCATGCTGCAGGCTTTACCGATCGGCTCCTCACACCAGCCGAAGATGGTGACCTGTTGAAGTCTGGCTACGGACTCACAAACCTCGCACCACGAGCAACTGCACGCGCCGACCAGCTAGATGTGGAGGAATTATTGGCAGGGTATCAACAATTAAGCGCAAAAGTGGAGCATTATCAGCCTCGATTTCTTGCAGTGCTAGGGGTGAGTGCTTACCGGATCGCGTTTAACCGTCCTAAAGCCGCGATCGGAGAACAGCTAGAATCGCTAAACGGCACCCGAGTGTGGGTATTACCAAATCCGAGCGGATTAAACGCTCACTATCAATTGAACGACCTTGCACGCACCTATCGAGACCTGCGAGTAACGGCTGAAGAATAATCGAAATACTGATTTGCCACCATTTTCCTGAGAATTTACCGTTGAGCTTGGTCACACTTGCCTCTATGATCGGTACTTTGCAAATCCGTATTAGGAGCGAAGGTATGGTCTTGGGCAGTTGTCATTCCGGGATTGCAGCAGGTATGGCTGCACTACAACTCTTCTACAACTCCTCTACAGGACTCTGGAAGACAACGAATTGGTGGAACTCGGCAAACGCCCTACAAACGACGGCTGAGTACTCTCGCTTGACGGGTGACTCGACCTACCGCAAGACACTTTCCAATACTTTCGAGAAGCAAAAACACAAAAAATTTTTAGACCCCTGGTATCGAGACGACGACGGCTGGTGGGCACTTGCTTGGATCAAAGCCTACGACCTGACCGGGGAAACTCGCTACCTTGACATGGCAAAAACAATTTTCAAGGATATGCAGAAGGGATGGGATGCGCAGTGCGGCGGCGGTCTTTGGTGGCTCAAAAAACAGCGAAACTATAAAAATGCGATTACAACCTCGCTATTTCTGTCAGTTGCCGCGAAATTACACCTAAGAACACCAAACGATAAGGGTACAGGAAGCTATTTGAACTGGTCAAAGCGATCGTGGGCGTGGATCAAAAAATCCGGCATGATCAACTCAAAACAGTTGGTCAACGACGGCTTGAACAGCGGTTGTCGCAACAATGGAGAACCGACATGGACTTACAACCAAGGCGTATTGATTGGCGGATTGGTTGACCTGCACAAAAGCACCAATGATCCGAGTTTGCTAAGGCAGGCACACGCGATCGCAGATGCCTCAATGCGATCGTTAGCTCCAAACGGAATTCTGCGTGAAGTCTGTGAACCGGACTGCGGAGAAGATGGTGAGCAGTTCAAAGGCATCTTTATGCGAAACTTGTCAGCTCTCCACCAAGTTTCACCAAGAGATTCGTACCGCAAGTTTATTGTCAAAAACGCGATGTCAATCTTAAAGAATGCTCGCCGTCCCCACTTTGGCCTCAGTTGGTCAAAACCGTCTGATCGAGCTAATGCCGCACGGCAGAGTTCTGCTTTGGATGCGTTGAATGCCGCGATCGCAGTAACGTCTCAAAAACAGATGTATCAAGCTGAATCAGCTTCCTTAAACAAGCTCTCCATTCTACAAAAAGGAAAAGGATATCAAGGAAAAGGATATGTGACCGATTGGACTCGCGATGGTCAATGGATTACCTTTAATGTTGACCTGACTTGTTCAGGTGCTTACGATTTAGCATTTCGCTATGCTTCAGAAAAAGATGCCTCTCGCACGGTCTATATCAATGGCAAAAGTATTGCTAAAAATCATCGTTTCTCTAGTACTGGTAACTGGAAGTGGCGTCAAACTCACCTCTCCAATGTACAGCTTAATGTAGGACGCAATACGGTTTCGATCATTTTTAACCGCTCGAAAGGTAGCCGTCACGAATTAAGGTTCGATGAACTAGCCGTCAAACCGCGTTAGAGCTATACCTATATCTCTAACACCCTGCATCACTAAGTTTCTATAGAATTATCAGAATCGAGAGAATGATCAGAATCGAGAGCTAAGCGATCGCTCAATGCTACCCAGTTTTCAACACTCAAATCTTCAGCCCGAACTTGCGAATTAATGCCCAACTCTTCCAAAATTTGACCGAGTTGATCGGGTTCAATTTGACTTTTGAGATTATTCCTCAACATCTTTCGGCGGCTCGAAAACCCTGATTTGATTAGCGTTTCCATCCGGCGCGGATTGGTCGGCGGAGTTGCAATCTGACGAGGACGCAGCCGAATTACTGCCGAATCTACTTTGGGTGGAGGTTGAAACGCTTTAGCGGGTACATCGCAAATGAATTCAGCCTGGGCTAAATATTGCACTCGCACTGACAATGCTGCGAAATGAGTTGAGTGAGCCGGAGCGCAAATTCGTAAAGCAACCTCTTTCTGAACGAGTAGCACAATGGAATCAAGTGGTTTAGGATTCGGGTTTGAGATTGTGCCTAACAACTTCTCTAGAATAGGCCCGGTAATGTTATAGGGAATATTAGCGACGACTTTATTGGGATGCTGAAATTTTGGAAAGGGTTCTAATAATGCATCAAGATCGATCGCTAAAAAATCACCTTGCAACAGCAAAAAGTTTTCAATTTTCCCAAACTTTTGCATCAGAATCGGGCACAGGTCACGATCGAGTTCAACCGCAACTACAGCTTGAGCTTGCTGAAATAACTGACGAGTCAGAATTCCTGTTCCTGGGCCTATTTCAAGGACGCGATCGCGCCCACTTAATTCTGCTGCATTGACAATTTTACTCAAGGCTTTTTCGCTCTTGAGCCAGTGTTGCCCAAATTGTTTTCTCGCTTTTGGCACAGTTTTAGCCTGAGAGTTTAATTTGGTAAACCGATTAATTGACCCTCACCCGGAACTACAGTTCCTAGAGTAGAAGCGTTGATGCCGTGCTCGCGCAACAATTGAATTGTTTTTTCTGCGTGATCAGGCGAGACGATCACAACAAAGCCTACTCCCATATTGAAGGTGTGAAACATGTCCCTCGGTGAAACATTTCCTTCTGCCGCTAACCAATGGAAAATCGGCAAAATCTCCCAGCCGAACGGATCAATTTCGACCGTCTGATTGGGTTGCAGACAGCGCGGTAAGTTTTCTGGCAGTCCGCCTCCGGTGATGTGAGCCATTCCGTGAATTGGAATCCCGCTTTTGAGCGCCGCCAGAATGGGTTTAACGTAAATCTGAGTCGGGGTGAGCAGCACTTCGCCTAACGTCTTGCCCCTGAGTAGGTCAGGGCGATCGCTCCACGCATAACTACGATCGCTCACAATTTTCCGCACCAAACTAAAGCCATTGCTATGAACGCCCGTACTAGGAAGCGCGATCGCAATATCACCAGTTTGCACCTGCGAGGCGTCTAAAATTTTACTTTTTTCTACAATGCCAACCGAGAAACCCGCAAGGTCATACTCATCCGCCTGATAAAATCCTGGCATTTCTGCGGTTTCGCCGCCCAGCAAAGCACAACCTGCTAATTCACATCCGCGAGCAATGCCATCAACAACCTGCGCTAACTGTTCGGGTTCTAAGTGTCCAGTCGCCACATAGTCCAAGAAGAAAAGCGGTTCTGCTCCACACGTCAGAACGTCATTTACACACATGGCAACTAAGTCAATTCCCACCGTGTCGTGACGCTTTAATATGTGCGCCAGCTTCAGCTTCGTTCCGACACCATCTGTACCAGACACCAAAACAGGTTCCTGGTATCCACTCGGTAGTTGAAATAATCCACTAAAGCCACCAATTCCTCCCAACACTTCTGGGCGGTGGGTGCGTTTCACCATTGTGCTGATGCGATCGACAAAGGCTCGACCTGCTTCAACATCAACTCCAGCTTCACGATAATCCATGCTAGATGACAAGACGGCAAGATTTCAGCATAACTCACAATGTATGTGAAGTTAATATGAAGTTATCATGAAGTAAAGAAGTCTATCTATAGACAGATAACAACCTAATCGCGCTCTGGGGTTCCATTCTAGCAGCGTTTTCATATGTGAAGAAACTGTAAAGTTTCATTGCTTACTGATAGCACCCTGATCCCCTTGGTAAAAACTTCATGTTAGTCTGTTGCAGTTCTGTAACCAGGAGTGAACACGGAGCGAGTACGAGTTTATCGATCAGCCATTCAAGCGTTCATCGCGGCGCAATTCGCTAAAGCCCTCGGACTCTAGTTTGAAGTGACTCTCAAAAGGGATATGAATAAAAAACTGATAAGCGGTCTGACTGCCACCTTGCTGCTGAGTGCAGCATTGAGTGCAACCTCTAGTAGTAGTGCGGAAGCCACTCCAGCAGGAAGCCAAGACTCTCAAGCTGAATCTTCAGCCCCTCACCCGCTTCCCCTCGAGCCTCGAATAGGCAACTCGGCGAAGATGGGTCAAACCCCGACTCAACCCCAAATTGCTTCATCTCAGAGCAACGATGTGGTGAAAGTTGGTGAACAGCAAACTCCCGCTTCTCAAGCCGAGGATTCCATCGCTAAGATTCAATCTCACGATCTCTCAGGGCGCAAAGCCGCCACCGTCTACGTCAAAGATATTCCCGTCGTTACGTTCGTCGGTCCACAGCGAACAACCTCTAGTGACATCAAAACGGGAGAGGTGCAAACCGACGATGTTAAACCCGCAAAGCTCAAGTCTGGTTCTGGAAATACCCTGGTAGGAACCCCTTCTGAGCCGCGTCAGAATTTTGGAAATTCAGGTGATCCAATTGCTAGAGCTACCGCAATTGCCGCCAAACTCAATCAGCTCCACCGTCAAGGGGTCAAGGCGGATTCAATCTCCGTCAAGTGGAAGCCAAACCAGAGTCAACCCCGCGATGCATCCGCAAGCGGTCGCTACGTGATCGAAGCCGATAAAATTGCGCTGATTGCGGTTGAGTCGGAAACAATTTTGCCCGATACAACAAAGAACCCTGAACAGGATGCGCTTCAAGTAACAAACCGCCTCCGTCGATTGCTCGGAAATGCGCCTCCGCTGAAAGCGGTGAAGGGCAAACCAGAGCGCCGCAATGAGCAGCAGATTTCCTTCGGACCAATCAAACTGACGATCAATGGCATGGCGTCTTGGTATGGCCCTGGGTTTGATGGCAATCGCAGCGCCAGTGGAGAAGTGTTTAACCAGAATGCACTGACAGCGGCTCACAGGACGCTACCGTTCGGCACGAAAGTTCAAGTGACAAATCTGGATAATGGTCGATCGGTTGTCGTGCGAATCAATGATCGCGGTCCGTTCTCAGGCGATCGTGTCCTTGATCTCTCGGCTGGTGCGGCTCGCATTCTCGGCCTGATTCAGTCTGGAGTGGCTCCGGTTAAGCTCGAAGTTTTTGACAATCGCCGCCAAACCGCGACGGTAGAAAACTAACTGATGCCTTGTAGGGATGCACTCAACATTCCTACAGCATCATGCTCAACCCTGTCAGACGCTTCTGGTGTTCTGATAAGTTCTTGCCCTGAATTAAAACGCCGAATCCACCTAACCCCATTGGGCTAATGAGTTGATGGAGCGCATCTCTGCGGCTTAATCGCTCACGGAGGTCTTGGGGACTGGTGGTTTCGGTTTGAGTGAGTTCGGTTAAGCGATCACCGAGTCCCAGCGACATTAGAAACAATCCTTGCTGTGTAAATCCCAGCGTGTCTAGTCCAGAGCGTTCGCCCTGACGCTGCAACGCTGTGAAATTCACATGAGCAGTAATGTCTTGTTCGCCAATATGAATGTAGGGATCGCTGTGGTAACTGTGTTGGTGGTAGCATTGCAGCGTTCCTTGCGATCGCGCTGCATTGTAGTATCGCTCTGCCGGATACCCATAATCAATCGTCAACACATAGCCACGCTTCAATCGATCGGCGACCGTTTGCATCCATTCGATCGCGGCTAAATTGACTTCTGTACGATAGTCCGTGGGATACCGAGCAATATCCACTCCGACAAAATCGAAATAGTCGACTAATGCAGGAGTTGAGCAATTCGCAACGACTTCTACAAACTGATTAGTTTCGGTTGTGACAAAAATTTCTTTTAACTGTTGATCTTGCACCGTCACTAAATGAACCGGAAATGCATCAATCAGTTCGTTGGAAAAGAAACAGCCTGTGATGGACTGAGGTGGAATATCGTCGAGGGCACACCATTCGACTGATAATCCTGATTTGATCCAAGGCTGCAAGCGCGATCGCTGTTCCGCAATATGAGCTTCTGCTTTTTCAACAATTAAGTATTGCAGAGAGTTATAACACTCTACATAGTGATGCTTTAGATAATGGAGAATATCACTCGCGAGTAGCCCTTGTCCTGCACCCATCTCCACCAGGGTAAAAGGTGTTGGTTTTTCTAATACTTGCCACATTTGAGCAAGCTGTTTAGCTACTAATTCACCAAAATCCGCAGCTAAATGGGGCGATGTGAAAAAATCACCTTTCGCCCCAATCTTTTGCTGCCACTTTGTGTAATAGCCATATTGCGGTTGGTACAGCGCCCAGCCCATGAACTCAGCAAACGTAATCTGCTGTTCGCCTGTTTCCGAAATTTGCTGAGTTAGAAATGAGATTAAGTCTGCGCAGCTTCTACTAGGTGAACAATTTGCGCCAGTTTCCTGCTCTTGCTCCATAACCTACACACTAAACCTTTACTCTATTGCACTTTCAAAAACTCTATAGTAGAATTTTTGTACTACACAAGATTGCTGAATGAAGAGTGAAAAGCATAGTAGCAATCAACTGCAAGCAATCAACAATGCCAATTGCTACCCCGATCAGCTACAAGCAATCTGGAAAAGGTAAAGACTTAGAACCCTTTAATATCCAGAGCAACCCCAGATTTAGTGTTTAAGGTCAGTGCGCCAAAGTTAAGGGAGTCACTCACAATAGCGTTGAGCAGACAACCACAATGCACAGTCTATGCTTTGATCAATTCTTTTTCTGGGGAGTCTTCGCTTGAAGGTTGAGCAGGAGCAGTCTTCGCCATAAACGCAACTACGAATTCTGCATTGGGGCGAGTCTGCCTTAACACCTTCAAGTAGCCATCTGCATCATTGCGACGACGAAAACGGGTTACAACTTGGCGCTCAGCATTGGGTAGAAGTTGATAGATAATCCAGGGAGTTAACTGATCTTGGTATGTCATGGTTTCGGTGGAGGAATGAAGAATAGTAACAGTAGATGTAGGTGAAGCTTTAGCCGAGCAAAAGGGAAATCTTTGCGTTAAACGCTATATGTAGGTTCAAGACCGAACCCACAACTATATATAGCGCTTAATTCAGTAGGTGTCAACTCTTTCTACAGACTCTACAGATAGACTAAAGGCTGGGATCACCAATCTTCGTCAGCAATTGAAATCGCGATCGCAATTGCTGTCAAAAAAGGTTTGCGTTAACAAACACAGCGGCAATACTAAAAATCAAGCAGCTTTAGATTTACTCAGTATCTAGAAATAAAGACAACTCATTGAGAATCAATAATGTAATGAGAACAACAGATTTGCCTAGCCTAGCCGCAAAAGCAACAGCCGGAAAACTATAGACACAAATGTTGTTGCCTTAGAAGCAGCACTACATCATGATCTTTCATTGCAATTTTTCTATCTCAAGGGAGAAAAGAGAAACGTAAATCTAAGCAATGCAAAGGATGCCGTTAACCAAAGTTATCGAATGATGACTAGATTTCATCCTAGCGCAAAAACCTACATAAAATGCCAAAATTGGCATCGTGTATTAGTTGCGTCATAAATCGCAATACGAAAGGACAGGTTGTGACCTGTCCTTTATATTCATCCAAAGCTCAACTTAAAGCGCCGGTCAACCCGTGACTTCATAGAGAACCAAGAACTGCACAATTGCGTTTTATTGCAAATTCAATTGCATTGTAGCCTTTGCAAAACGCATCAACACCTCTTACAGAGTTAAAGAGGATCGAACGCAATTTCATCGATCAACTGATCCCATAATGATATCAACGCTGCCCAAAATCGTGACAATATCAGCAACTTTCATTCCTTTCACAAGATAAGGCAGGATTTGCACGTTGTTAAAGTCTGCTGGACGCACTTTAAAGCGCCACGGGAAAACATGGTCGTCTCCCATGATGAACACACCTAACTCGCCCTTTCCACTTTCCATTCGGACGTAATGTTCGCCTTTAGGAATTTTGAACGTTGGCGAAACTTTTTTACCAATAAATTGATAGTCAACACCATTCCACTCAGACTTAGGGCCTTCCATCATACGCTTTGCTTCCAGGTTCTCAAACGGACCTCCTGGCAATGCTTTTAGCGCTTGGCGAATAATTTTCACCGACTCTCGCATTTCTCGAATTCGCACGATATAGCGGGCAAAACAGTCGCCTGCGGTTTCCCACTGCACATCCCAGTCAAAGTCGTCGTAACACTCGTAGTGGTCAACTTTCCGCAAATCCCACTTTACGCCCGATGCCCTCAGCATTGGGCCAGACAATCCCCAATTAATTGCATCGTCTCGGCTGATCGCACCAACGCCTTCAACGCGGCGACGAAAAATCGGATTATTGGTAATGAGCTTTTCATACTCATCTACTTTGGGCATAAAGTAGTCGCAAAAGTCGGCGCACTTATCGACCCAGCCGTAGGGAAGATCTGCCGCAACACCGCCAATTCGGAAGTAGTTGTGATTGATGATGCGATAACCCGCTGCCGCTTCCCACAAGTCGTAGATCATTTCCCGTTCGCGGAAAATATAGAAGAAGGGAGTTTGTGCCCCGACGTCTGCCAAGAACGGACCAAGCCAAAGTAGATGGTTAGCGATCCGGTTGAGTTCCAGCATGATGACGCGAATGTAGCTGGCGCGTTTGGGCACTGGAATTCCGGCTAGTTTTTCTGGAGCGTTAACCGTGATCGCTTCGTTAAACATGCCTGCTGCGTAGTCCCACCGACTCACATAAGGCACAAACATAATGTTGGTGCGATTCTCGGCAATTTTTTCCATACCGCGATGCAAGTAGCCGATCACGGGTTCGCAGTCGATCACGTTCTCCCCATCTAGGGTGACAATCAACCGCATGACACCATGCATTGATGGATGGTGCGGACCCATGTTGAGAACCATGGGTTCAGTCTTGGTCTCGATCATTGCCATAGGTGTTCTGCCTCTCCCTTGATAACCCTCTCAAAAGCCCCTGTTTTTCTACGGCAGCAGATGGTTAGAATGCTTTTATCCCGTCAAACGTGTGGAACTTTTATTTAGCGTCTGTTACATCTCCTTCATTATAGAGATACCTGGGTGCAAGCGCGGCTCCGAAATGCTTTAGCTAAAATCTAGATTTGTAATTCATCAAGCCAATTTCCACAGATGGCCTTTATAAAAATGGCTGATGTTTGAGCAATATACCGGGATCAGTTGAATTCATAAGAGAGAAGTCGATATGGTACAAACCCCTATTAAGCCGATCACACTAGAAGAGTTTCTAAAATTGCCAGAAACCAAACCTGCCAGTGAGTATGTTAATGGCCAAGTTATTCAAAAGCCCACGCCACAAGGAAAACACAGTAAATTACAAGAAGAACTTGTAGGTGGAATTAATACAGTTGTCAAATCCCAACGAATTGCTTATGCCTTTCCTGAGCTACGCTGTACGTTCGGTGGGCGATCGACAGTTCCAGATGTAGCGGTATTCACGTGGGCGAGAATTCCACTCGACGAAAACGGTGACATTGCGAATGTGTTTACCTCGGCTCCTGATTGGACAATTGAGATCCTTTCACCCGATCAGAGCCAGACCAGAGTAACCTCTAATATTGTTCACTGTCTGCGACATGGCACTCAGCTAGGATGGTTGATTGATCCCGGTGAAAAATTGCTGCTTGTGTATGCCCCCGATCAACTCGTGGACGTTTTTGAGACTGAGACGGATATTCTGCCTGTTCCAGAGTTTGCGAAAGAATTGCAACTCACGCTTGGAGATTTGTTTGGATGGTTGAAAGTGTAGTGTTCTCTCACGTGCCGGTATTGAGTCGGGAAGTGATAGATGGGTTAGCGATTCACGCAGGCGGACATTATTTAGATGCAACAGTCGGCGGTGGCGGACATGCTGAACTGATTCTGTCGGCGGCAGAGGTTCAGGTCACGGCATTAGATCAAGATGAAAACGCGATCGCAGCCGCTCAATCGAAGCTGCAACGCTTTGGCGATCGCGTTCAGTTTCACCAGAGCAATTTTGCTACATTTGCTCCGGGCGAGCTAAAATTTGATGGAATCTTGGCAGATTTGGGCGTCAGTTCTGCTCAGTTTGACATTGCAGAACGAGGATTTAGTTTTCGTCACGAAGCCCCGCTAGATATGCGGATGGATCAACGGCAGGAGTTGACCGCCGCCGAAGTGGTGAATCACTCGGACGAATCGGAACTCGCGAATATTTTTTACGTGTACGGAGAAGAACGGTTGTCCCGACGCATCGCTAAACAAATTGTCGAACGGCGTCCCTTTACAACCACAACCGCTTTAGCCGACGAGATCGCGCATTCAGTTCCAAAACAATATCGCTACGGTAGAATTCATCCGGCAACGCGCAGCTTCCAAGCGTTGAGAATTTTTGTGAATCGAGAATTAGAGGTGCTAGAAACCTTTATTGAAACAGCTCCGCAGTGGTTAGCTCCGGGGGGAAGGCTGGCGATCATTAGCTTTCACAGCTTAGAAGATCGCATCGTCAAACATCGATTAAAGGAATCGCCATTCCTAAAAGTGTTGACGAAAAAACCGATTGTGCCTCAAGAAGATGAACGGCGGGAGAACCCGCGATCGCGCTCTGCTAAACTCAGAATTGCAGAGCGGTTGTCCTCATAAGAGAACACGATTTGAAACGAGCGCGATATCTCTAGGAATCTCAACACTAAACGTTGAGCCCTGTCCTACCTGGCTCTCGACGGAGATTGATCCGTTCATCAAATGAACTAGCCATCGAGTGATTGCCAGCCCTAGCCCCGTACCAGGATATCGACGGGTAATGCTTTGATCAATCTGGCGAAACTCTTCAAAGATATGTTGAATATCAGACTCTGCAATGCCAACACCAGTATCTTGAACAGAAATTACAATCCGCTCAGGTGTAACTTCTCGAATCATAACGTCAACACAACCAGCATCGGTAAATTTAATTGCGTTAGACAATAAATTGACCAACACTTGGCGGACGCGATAACGGTCATTGGTCACCCAAGAATTGTTGAGGCACGATTCGCTTCGCAGGGTTAACTTCCTTTGCTCAGCCAGCGATCGCATCTCTTCGGTCGTTGAAAGCAGCAGATCGGACAAGTTAAATTTCGCAGGCGATAATTCTAACCGTCCTGCTTCGATTTTGGACAGATCAAGAATATCGTTGATCAAAGCTAGTAAGTTGGTGCTGTTGTTAAGAATGCGACCCACCATGGCCGCAGGTTTTGGTTCTAGTTTATTTTGCCTCAGCAGTAGCTGCGAGAATCCCATAATTGCATTCATCGGGGTGCGCAACTCGTGAGACATGGTCGCTAGAAATTGGGTCTTTAGCTGAGCCGCTTCCGTTAATTTAAGATTTTGCAGTTCGATTTGCTGACGTTGATTTTCGAGTTCCTGATTCTGCTGGATCAGCATAGCATTTTGATGCGCTAATCGTTCTTCTCGTTCTTCAAGCGCATTAATTAATTGAGCATTGTTGAGCGCGATCGCGGCTTGCTCGCTAAATGCCATTAACAACTCCAAGTCCCCCGTCTTAAACGAAGCTTGTTCTGACCAACTGCCAATTGCAAGAACGCCCAATCCAGCAGTATTAGAAGATGCCACCTTTCGGAGCTTTGCTGGACGAATCGCAACGGCACAAAAAAAGGAAAGCTCGGAAGATTGCTGTTCCGACCGTTCCATTAAATAAGGCTCTCCGGTAAGAAAAACCTGTTCTAGTGTTTCGCGAAATGGAAATGTAGCGTGTTCTAGCCCAATCGTGGCACTAATCTCAAGCTGATCGCTGTAAGGATTATGTAACAGAATTAGACCAAAGTCAGCACCCGGAAGCGCCGCGCAAGCAGAATCGATCGTAGCTTGCAGCAAACCTGGCAAATCGGTTAACCGTTGATTGAGCAAATCGATCAAATCTTGTAACGCTCTTAACTGCTGCTGCTGTTCGCCTAAATCTAGGACAGCTTGACGTAAGTTCTGTTCTGCTCGCTGCGTTACCTGATGCAAAAGTGCATTATCAGCTACTAAAGCAGAGCGTTGTGCTAAATCTTCTGCAATTTCTTCATTCGTGTTGGGAATAGCATTGTCATGACGGATGTCTTTAGCAAGAGTAGTTTCAATGGGCAACACATCAAAAAAGGTTTGCAACTCGACGAGCCGACGCTCTAAGTCGCGATTGAGTTGAAGAATTTTTTGCTCGTCTATTTTGCGTTGAGTGATGTCATGAATGATGCCAGTCATGCGAAAAAGGTTGCCGTGTTGATCGCGCTGAGCTTTCCCTCGCGCAGTGCAGTAGCGGTAGTTTCCAGAAGCGTGCAACACACGAAACTCAACCTCAAACGGCGTGTCTTGCAGCAGATGGGTTTGAATCGCGTGCTGTACTCGCCTTTGATCGTCTGGGTGAATCAGTTGAAGAAAGGTATCGTAGGCTGTACCGACTTGCGCTCCTTTGGAGCCTGGTAGAGACAGTCGAGTCACTCCTAAAATTTCGAGCAAGCGATCGTTGCAAAACACTTCGTTTTTGCAGATATGCCAATCCCAAATGCCGTCAGTTGAGCCTTCTATAACTAAGCGATATCGCTCTTCGCTCTCCAATAATTTTGCGCTGACTTCACGGGTGAGTAATTCAGCTTGATGCAACCGCATCACTTGCCCCAACCGCAGCGACAACTCGTTGGGTTGAATCTGACCTTTGAACCAACAATCGTTTGCGCCCTCTCTCATGAGTTCGACCGCTAATGATTCGTTGCCTTGACTCAGCAGAACGATTAGTGCAATGGGAAGGCCACGATCGCGAATCTGTTTGACTAGCTCTAATGCATTGCCATCAGGGAGATGATAGTCCACAATTGCACAGTCGAACTGTCTCCCAGCGCTCCCTTGGAGCCTGGTGAAGCCAGCCGCGGCGCTCTCTTTAGAGTTATCCAAAGTCCTGATTGCCTCTGCCTTCGTCTCAACCTCTACGACTTCTCGAAGGCTTGCTCCTGATTGATGCAGCAAATGATGAATCGCTATTCGAGCGACAGCGTCATCATCGATAATCAAGATTTTGAGAGTGGCGTCCATGACTCATACTAAAGAACAAAGGTTATCTAGAATAAATAGGCTTTGAGAAGAAGGACATGCTCTCAACTTTCAAACGGTGCTGTAGCAGGCACAAGCAGACCTAGTGGAAATAATTAACGTGTTTGATGCACTATGCACTAAACAGGTAACTTTATTTTTTCTAGCGTTTGCCCAACTGTATTTTTATTATTACTTCTACTGAGAGAAGAGGTATCGTCCGTGAGAAAGGTTGGCTCTATAGATGGAGGATGAGTTTTGTAGCTCATTATCAGAGAGGCCTCTCTATGGTTATTCTCTTCTCAAGTAAGTTCAATAGAGGACATGCTGCATTAGAACCTGGTTTTATCCGCTAGGGTCCACTCTAGTTTTGAGGTGAGTTTAATGAGTTGCTACGCGATGTATGCATATACTTCGCTCACTCGTCCGAACTTGGGTACAATGACACTCGCTCTGAAGTCGTACTTGACTTTCAGGGTAAGTGTGAAGTTATATAACAGAGCTTAGCCTTTTTCGGCTAAATTTCTATCCTAGGAGGTATGTCATAAATTGCATAACATTGCTAATGGTCAACGACTGCATCTAGAATGAAAGCGAAAATTGACAGTAGTTGTTCTGTGCAAAGCGCCATTCTATCGAAGCTGCTCGAACTGCGGGTCACATTATTAACTGCACAATTACATAAGCCTGCTGTTAAACGTTCTGCTATGTTCTAATCGCTGTGGGAGTAACGCCGATGAATACTGACATTCGTATCACGCTCGTTGAAGATCACGATTTAACAAGGGTCGGGATGAAAACGGCTCTGCAACAGCGAGTTGGGTTTCAGGTGGTGGGAGAAGCCGCTAATGGAACCGATGGGCTAAAAATGTTGATGACGATGAAGCCAGACGTGGCGATCGTAGATATTGGGTTACCCGACATTGATGGAATTGAACTGACGCGCCGCTTTCGTCAAGCTCAGGCGCTGATGGAAGATGACACGCATCATACACGGGTTCTAATTTTGACGTTGCAAGATAGTGAGGATGTCGTCTTAGCGGCATTTGCGGCAGGAGCCGATTCTTACTGCATGAAGGATGTGAGTCTCGATCAGCTAATTGAGGCGTTGCGCATCACTAATGAGGGTAACTCTTGGATTGACCCTGCGATCGCACGAGTGGTATTGCGCCAAAATCACTCCTCCCAGGTGGCGCAGGGGACGGCAGATGAGAATAATCTAGTCGCGATCGCGGCGGCAGAACCGGAATATAACCAAATTATTGAAGCGTATCCGCTGACGGAGCGGGAGCTAGAAGTATTGCAACTGATTGTAGATGGATGCAGCAATGCGGTGATTGCCGAAAAGCTGTTCATCACCGTAGGAACGGTGAAGACCCATGTTCGGAATATTTTGAATAAGCTGTGCGCTGACGATCGCACTCAGGCAGCCGTGCGAGCGTTGCGATCGGGCTTGGTGGGCTGACAAGTTTTGATGTTTAGCGTTGGGTAACGGGTTGAGCGGGTTTTCACACAACCCAGGTTTTTAATCTGCAAAGGCAGGATGATTTGATTGTCAAGCTCTAGACTAGAGGACAAGAGCAGCGTTTGCAGATCGCGGAGGTCAGATGGTCACGCTACAACTAAGACAGATCGACATTCCGCCAGGACAGCGCATTCTTTTTCGAGATGTAAGTTGGCAAGAGTTTGAGGCGATTCTCGATGAGATGGGAGAGAACCGCGCATCTCGTGTTGCTTACAGTCAAGGGATTCTAGAAATCATGTCGCCATTGCGCGAACACGAAACGACGAAAGTATTCATCAGCGATTTTGTCAAAATGCTGCTGGATGAGATGGGCACTGAATGGATTTCTCTAGGCTCGACCACCTTTAGGAAAGAGGTGATGGCAGCCGGAATTGAGCCAGATGACTGTTTCTACATTCAAAATTATGTTCAGATGGTTGGGAAAAAACGTTTGGATCTCTCGGTTGATCCACCTCCTGATCTTGCTCTGGAAGTTGACCTCACCTCTAAAACTCAGATGGTTGCCTACGAAGCGCTAAAGGTTCCCGAAGTTTGGTGCTTTGACAATGGTGTGCTTAAGATTTACGTCTTGCAGAATGACCACTATGAGCTTGTCCAAACGAGTCCCACGTTTCCAGATTTATCGCTGGTGCAAATGATCCCACAGTTCATTCGGCGGGGTCAGTCCGAACCGATGAGCGCGGTGAGACGATCGTTTCGGCAATGGCTGAAAGAGCAGACGAGGTGAGCAAGCTCGTTGCGTTAGATGCGACAATGGTTTCGTTCCTCTCACGCAAAGAGCTTTAACCGATGTGGCGTGTAATTGTGAATTGCTCTGCTGATAGCTGGGCCACTCAGGCTAAAGCATTCAATGAGATTCTGGCAAAATACCCGGCTAAGCCGCTCTCTAGCAAGAAGATGCAAGGGGATGGGCGGCGGATTATGGAATTTCAGCTTGACGATGTAAGTGATGCAGAGTCGCTTCAAGATGAGTGTTTGACGCTTGAAGGTTTTACGGCACAGTTTGAATCGTTGTAGATCAATACTCACGCTCAAACATTGGCTGTTAAAGGTGTAAGGTTCAAGCGTGAATGTCTGAGGTTCAACGACGAATGTCTGAGGTGCGTCGTTGCAGGTCTGAGGTGGGCTGAG
>NZ_JCACKG010000275.1:35000-40393 GCF_059505265.1 Myxacorys chilensis
GTAAGTTGAACATTCAACGACGAATGTCTGAGGTTCAAGCGTGAATGTCTGAGGTGCATCGTTGCAGGTCTGAGGTTCAACGACGAATGTCTAAGGTGCGTCGTTGTAGGTCTGAGGTGGGCTGAGGTAAGTTGAACATTCAACGACGAATGTCTGAGGTTCAAGCGTGAATGTCTGAGGTTCAACGGTGAATGTTTAAGATTCAAGCGTGAATGTCTGAGGTGCATCGCTGATGCTCAGAGGTTCGAGCGTGAATGTTTAAGATTCAGCAGTGATTGTCAAAGGTTCAAACGTGACGTAAAACACTTCAGCAGTGAAGCGTGAAGTTCTACTCTTCAAAGGCTAACCCTCGACTGTCGCGATTGCTTCGCAAGCTCCAAAGGATCGCTTCGCAAGCTCTAACGATCGCTTCGCAAGCTCTAACGATCGCACCGTTGGGACATTAACGTTGAGCATTTTAATTGTTGATACATCTAAGACGGGTTTAGGAAATAACATGGCAACCGATCGCTCTCATCTCAAAATCCTGCTGCTTCAGATGCGAGAGGATGATTTTACGCGTCAAGAAGAATTCGATGAATTCGTGCGCTATAGTCGCCTTGATGCGAGTCAATTCAAAGTTCTCGATACGTTCGTTACCCCTGAGTTCGAGCCGTCGATCATCAATGAATTTGATGCTTTGTTCATTGGCGGATCGAGCGATGTTTCCGTTACTCAACCGGATATCTACCCCTTTATCATCCCCATTAAGAACTTATTAATTCACTGCTTAGATCAGGAAATTCCCGTTCTAGCTTCCTGTCTTGGATTTCAAGCCGCCGTTGCCGCATTGGGTGGTCAGGTCATCATTGATAAAGCCAATCTAGAAATGGGAACCTATCAGATGTGGCTCACCGAGGCAGCGACAGATGATACATTGTTTCACGATGTTCCCAACGGCTTTTGGGCAGTGTCGGGTCACAAAGAACGAGCGTTAGTGATGCCCGAAGGAGCCGTAGTGTTGGCGTACTCCGATCGCTGTCCGTTCCACGCTTTTAAAATCTCAGGCAAGCCATTTTATGGGTTTCAGTTTCATCCCGAAGTAGACGCGCCCGATATGGCAGAGCGGATTATTCGATATCAGAGCCGCTATTTAGACAGTGATGAGCAGGTGACTCAGATCTTGAGTAATCTTCAAGACACCGCGATCGCAAACCAACTGATTCAAAAATTCGTCGATCGCATTCTTCTAACCTAAGCTTTCGTTCCGAATTAGCGATACAGTATGATACTGTCCGCAGTCCGATGAAAAACTACAACCGACATGGCACAGCATCGCATCACGCTCCTTCCGGGCGATGGAATTGGTCCTGAAATTATGGCAGTCGCCGTCAAGGTGTTGAAGACGGTCGGTGAAACCTTTGACTTAACCTTCCAGTTTCAAGAAGCGCTCATTGGAGGCGCGGCGATCGATGCAACAGGCGAACCGCTTCCTGCCGAAACCCTAGAGATGTGTAAGAACAGTGACTCTGTGCTGCTCGCCGCGATCGGGGGCTACAAATGGGACACGCTACCGCGCCATCTGCGCCCCGAAACCGGACTGCTCGGACTCCGCGCCGGACTCGGACTCTTCGCCAACCTTCGTCCGGCCACCATCTTGCCTCAATTGATTGACGCTTCCTCGCTCAAGCGCGAAGTCGTTGAAGGCGTCGATATCATGGTGGTGCGAGAACTAACCGGAGGCATTTACTTCGGTCAGCCCAGAGGCGTGTTTACGACCGAAACGGGAGAGAAGCGGGGCGTCAACACGATGGCGTACACCGACTCTGAAATCGATCGCATCGGTCGCGTTGCGTTTGAAACGGCTCAGAAACGCCGGAAGAAACTTTGCTCGGTCGATAAAGCCAACGTGCTAGAAGTGTCGCAACTGTGGCGCGATCGCATCACGGCTTTAGCCGCCGACTACCCCGATGTCGAACTATCTCACCTCTATGTCGATAATGCGGCGATGCAACTCGTTCGTTCACCCAAACAGTTCGATACGATCGTCACCGGAAACCTCTTTGGAGATATCCTTTCGGATGCCGCTGCCATGCTCACAGGCAGCATCGGCATGTTGCCCTCTGCAAGTTTGGGCGCATCTGGTGCAGGCGTTTACGAACCCGTTCATGGATCTGCCCCCGACATTGCCGGACAAGACAAAGCCAATCCCCTCGCCCAAGTGTTGAGTGCAGCGATGATGTTGCGCTATGACTTAAATCAGCCCGACGCGGCCAACCGCATCGAGCAAGCAGTACTGAGCGTCCTAGACCAAGGCTATCGAACCGGAGACATTATCGCAGAGGGCAATACCTTGGTTGGATGCGAAGCGATGGGTAATATCCTGATTAAGGCCCTAACAGAGGAATAGATAAATCGTGAAGGTGAGACGGCTGATGGCACTACCTCTCTACCCAAAGACAGGTCTTCTATCGTTCACATTCCATTTATTTTGTCAATCCTAGACTTTAACAGTAGGATACTCTCGGAACACAAAGTGAGGATAGACGCGGTGGTTAACGCTTTACCCATTAGAGATACAGGAGCAGATGTGGACGACGGCAGCTTTGCGGCGTACCTCGACCCAATGGTGATTCGCTCGGCACGCCAAATTTACGAAACCTACTACTCAGTTCATCCCGAACTGACCGAACCCCCGCTCGGCGTCGCGATCAATCGCGTCACTCATCGCGGCAAACTGATCTTTACTCGCAAACCCGCTTTGCTGCCCCAAGAATGCTTTATTCCCTTCGATCTGATTCAATCCTCCGTCTATTAAGCAGAACTAGGGATTAGGGTTGCGGTTAAATCGGTCGGTCAGATCAAACTTTAGGCTGGCTTTAGGGAAGATTAGAAATTAACTTGTCCCATTGCGACCCCAGCCCCGATTTGTTATGGAGATTTTTCTCGCGCTTCCGGCTTGCTTTGTGGTGTTTGCTTTAGGCGCATCGATCGGCAGCTTTCTCAATGTCGTGATTTATCGGCTGCCCGCGAACCTTTCACTCCTTTACCCGCCATCACGCTGTCCTCACTGCCTCACCCGGTTGAAGAAGCACCATAATGTGCCCGTGTTTGGCTGGCTGTGGCTCAAAGGCAAATGCGGACACTGCAAGAGCGCTATTTCACGGCGCTATCCGCTGATTGAATTTGCCACTGGACTTTTATTTTTACTTGTATTTTTGATGTTTGGCGTCTCAGTTCAGACGATTGGCTACTGGGCGTTCCTCAGTTGGCTGCTTGCCCTTTCGATGATCGATTTAGACACCATGACTCTACCAGAGCCGTTGACCCGATCCGGTCTGGTGTTGGGATTAGCATTTCAAGTTTGCTCAGGCTGGGCAGCATCCGGGTTAACAGGCGCAATTGAAAAATTTATGATGGGCGCGATCGCAGCCGTAATTGGTATTTGGTTACTAGATATCATTGCGATCGCTGGCTCAATGGTTTTCGGTCAACAAGCGATGGGCGCGGGCGATTCTAAACTGATGGCCATGATGGGCGCATGGCTCGGCTGGAAATCTTTACTGTTAGCTGGATTTCTCGCTTGTGCTTCGGGTGCAATGGTTGGAGGAGGCGCGATCGCGCTTGGAATTTTGTCGCGTCGTCAGCCGATGCCGTTTGGTCCCTTTTTGGCACTTGGAGCCGCGATCTCGCTCTTTTATGGAGAAACGCTGATCGCTGCCTATATGAGTCAATTTACGAGTTTTGGGCCTAGCTGAAGGAGCGTAGGACAATCGAGGCTAAGACAGAAGTTCCCTTGATCATTAAAGCGATTCTATGGAGCTTCGCAAAGCTTCATAGAATCGCACTGAACAAAGCTACCTATCAATAATCGATTAAATTTTACCAAGCCCTACACTCTAAAGCCACTGGACTAGCCATCTTGCAAACGCTTCTCCACCGCAGTTTTGCACCTCAACACGAGGCAACTGATAACAATCACTCTTGTGCCCAACCTTGTTGGCATTGGTTGAGCAAGCATAGGCAAAATTGGTTGTGCGGACTAAATCAACAGTTTGAGTATTGTAATTGCCATATGGGTAGGCAAAGCTGTTAATAGAACGACCCAGCAGAGTTTCGAGATCGACTTTACTTTGCTGAATTTCTTGTTGTTGCAGCGTTGTAGATAATGTTGCAAGCTGCGGATGATGAACGGTGTGAGCGCCAATGTCAATTAAGTTTCCTTTACCCAATTGGCGAACTTCTTCTGGCGAAAGCGATCGATGGGTTAGGCGACCTGTAGAATTAATGCCTGCCCAATTGACGAGTTGTGTGAGAAGACTCTGACGCTCTTGCTCAGGCAACGGAAAAAATAGACGGCTGAGAGAGCGGTAGATCGAGTGACGGATGGTTGGGTCAGCCTTGCTTGGAGTGTAAATTGTCCACCTGCGATCGCGCTCAAAATCCGCTTCAGAATACTGAACGACATCCCCTAAGCTCCATCGGTAGAAGTTACCAGCAATCTCTATACATAGCGCTTCAGGCAGGTTTCCAGGCTGCAAGAAGATGCGATCGAGCGTATCCCACCAAAACTCCTGGTTATGTTGCCAATTTCCAGTAGAAATAAACATTGTTGCTGGAACATTGTGTTCTTCCAAGAGGGGCTTTGCCGTGAACAGATTGTCTGCATACCCATCATCAAACGTGATGCCTACTGTCCGTTCTAAAGACTCTCCAGCTTGAGCGGCTTCTACAATCTGATGCAACGGTAGAAGACGACAGTGTTTTTTTAAGACTTTAAGCTGCTCTGAAAAATGGTGCGGTGAAACACAGACGCGACAAGGATCGTTTGACGGTTCAGCAATGCGGTGATACATCAGAATGATTCCTCCTGATGTAAGCCGATGCTTAAACTTGTCCGTTATTTTCTGCAATTTTCCAAGTCCAGGAACTCTCATGGGTTGTCTCACAGTTTCTTGAAGGTGAATGAGGTGATGTAGAGCTGAATGCAATGAGAAACATGTCCGTGGAGGGCTTTCTGCTAAAAAGTCTTAGACGGAACAGGTTCTTTAAGGCAAGTCATTGAGTAGTAAGATTACAAGCCACTGAGTAGTGAAATTCTTATCAATACCCTACAGGAGCGTGACCTCTACCTCTAGTATGAAAAGTAGATCTTTACAGTAAAAAAGTTTTTTCTTTATAGAATATAAGCTTGTCTTCATTAACCTACGTAAGTAGGATTAGACCGAACTTCAACTCAATGTTGCGAAAATCTTGCTTTCAATACCACAATTTTCTCTGCGCTGTTCTTAAATTCATTTGTTTCCATATATATTGGCTAACTGCATATATTTCTATTTAGTTTGTTGTATGTATCGCTATTACAGCCTTTTTCGATCTAGTCAGGTACAGTAGCAGCAATGCGTGAACCAGGC
>NZ_JCACKG010000276.1:0-2440 GCF_059505265.1 Myxacorys chilensis
TGGCCAGCTCCGAACACCACATTGCGCGGCGCCCTGACCGCCCCAAATTCGCTATTCATGTCCCTCTCCTTTAATCCGGTTCGGCCGGCGAGTTGCTGCGTTCGACCCGGGCGGCTTCGGCAATGACTGAGCCTAGGCCCACCTATCCGTCCGTTGCGGCAGCCCTATGCAATTGCCCATTGCGCAGTTCCGCCTTCAGCAGCGCGGCCTGCTGCCGAGCTCCATCGGCAGGTATGCCCGCATGTAGCAGACGGCTGAGCGTGCCCGGCCCCAAGGCAACCATGCAAATGCGTCACGAAAATCCTATAGGATATTTGATCCTGCCGCATAGTGATGCTAGTCTCGCTTCACTGTCAAGCTTGAGGCGTCTCCAAGAATGAACCTGTCGACCGGCATAAAGCGCCCGGGTGCCTTGGCCGAGGAGGTTTATTCCCGGCTCTACGACCAACTGATGACCCACAGCATCGCCCCTGGCGCCAAGCTCTCGGTGGATGCACTGGCTCGAACCCTGGATGTGTCGCAGACGCCTATTCGGGAAGCGCTTGCCCGGCTCGAAGCGCAGGGTCTTGTGGTGAAGATTCATCTGGTTGGCTACCGCGTTGCGCAACCCATGGACCGTGAACGGCTGGACCAGATCTATGAATTGCGGCTCCTGACCGAGCCGCGTCTGGCGGCACTGGCGGCGCAACGCATCGGCGGCGAGGAGCGAAGCAGCCTGATATCCATCTCAGCAGAAATGGAAGCAGAAGGCGCCTCTCAGACGCCCGACGGCTATGCGCGTTTTTCTCGGCTGGACGAGGCCTTCCACCGTAAAATAGCGGCTGCGAGCGGAAATCGAGTTATTGAGGACGCCTTGGCGGCATTGCACGTCCACGTGCACCTCTTCCGAATTTCCCAGCCCTCCACGGCCATTTCCGACGCCATTCTGGAACACGGCAAACTCGTGCGTGCCATTGTCGCGGGTGACGCCGATGCCGCCGAAGGCGCCATGCTCGAACACATTCTGTCGTCACGCCAGAGATTTACCGATGAAAGGTCCCAATGATGACGAATGCACAGGAAACCGGCGGCACCGCTAGGACCATCTTTGCCGCTGGCGCTGGCACTGTCTTCGTTCTGGCCCTGGGCCACACCATTTCGAACCTCGTGCGAACCATGCCGGCGATCTCCACCGATGTGATCGCCGGAAGCCTTGCCGTGTCGGCGGGCGAAGTTGCGGCGATGACCGGCATCTATCACCTGGCTTTCGCAGCCGGCCAGATTCCGGTCGGCGTCGCGCTGGACCGCTTCAGCGTCCGAAGCGTCTTCCTGGTGCTGATCGCCACCATTGTGGTGGGCGCACTGATCACGGCTGCCGCACAGAACCCACTGATGTTCCTGGCCGGACAGGCCGTGCTCGGCATTGGCTGTTCGGGCATGCTGCTTTGCCCGCTCACCTATGTCGCACGACACCAAAACAGCGCCAATTTCGCCCTGTGGTCGGCCTTTATCCTCGCCATCGGCAATAGCGGAATGCTTCTCTCCGCCAGCCCAATGGCTTGGGTCATCGACACCTACAGCTGGCGCGTGGCTTTCCTTGTTCCAGCTGCCATGGCGACGCTGGTGGCGGCCGTCACCTGGCTGCGATTAGGCGGCGAGCGTGGCGTGTCGACGCACTCGTCCTCGATCCGTTCAGAGTTCGTCGAGGTTATCCGTATCGGCTGGTCGCCCCGTTTGCGGGGTGTCATCAGTCTGGCCTTTGTTTCCTTTGCCGTGGTGATCGGCATTCGAGGTGTCTGGGCCGGCCCGTGGCTGATGGACGTGCGCGGCTTGAGCAGGCTCGACGCAGGCAATTTCATGCTGGCCCTGACCCTTATGCTGATCGTCATGCCCATGCTGGTCGGCCTTGTCGATCGGCGCACCAAGCGCACCAATCTCCTCCTGGTGGCGGGCCATTTGCTTGCCGGCGCGTCGTTGCTGCTGCTGGCGCTTGCCGGCAATTTGGGGCTCTCACCCTTTTACGATCTTGGGTTGCTGATCGTGTTCGGCATCGCTGTTTCCGTTCAGCCGCTGCTGTTCGCCCTTGGGCGTAATTCGGTGACCCCCGCCCATACGGGCAAGGCCCTGGCAGCGGTAAACCTCGCCTTTTTCGCGGGAGCCGCCGTGATCCAGGGCCTCTCGGCGCCGGTCGTAGCGCTGGGTGGAACGGCCGGCGTCATTATCTTTCTCGGCCTACTCAGTGCTCTGGGCGCCATCGTGTTCGCACGGTCGGACGGAAACTGAAAAGAGATGGACCAGGGTTTCGAAGGCCGAGGTTCTTCAGGGACAAACCGTTCCGACCTCAGACTCAGCTAAAGCTCTCGAGATTTATTAATGCTGGCTGCCCTCTACAGGTAAGGGATCGGTGCACAGTGGGGGTGCGCCTCGACCTTGCGCATGATGGAGTTCTCGATGAACTGTT
>NZ_JCACKG010000277.1:0-2440 GCF_059505265.1 Myxacorys chilensis
TTTCAGTTCAGCGAGCAATGTGAACGACATCTCCTGCTTCCTCGTTGAACGAGATGATGCGACGCAGATGTATCGGCTGAAGACGGTTTATGACCTGGATCACGCCTACTTTGCGGCTCGGCTTATCACTCGACCAGATCGAGAGTGGTTAAACCCGTAAACCCGAGCACTCTAATGGCTTTGCGCGCGACGTGTAACGGCTCGGTGGTGTCGGTCGGCGCGCAAAGACAACCCTGGGTTTCTTTGGTCGTGCCGCTTATTGTTTGGGCCGGATGCGCCGGCCGGCTGCCGTCGCCGAGGGTGTTGGTAGCCCGCAAGACATTGAACGGGGAAGCCGTCTAGAGGCGCCACGGCGGTCAATTAGATTTCGCCTGCGCTAGCGGCTGAAGTGGCTGAGGTGGAGATGACCGTCACAACCGCTCCGGAAGCCCCTCCCATCCGCGCAGGCTACGCTCACTGGCTGCCGCATCCTTCTCCATGGCCGCCTGAGTGAGGCTGCCGATGAGCCACCCGCTCCGCGACATCCACCGAAACATCGTCTGTAGCTCGTCCCAGGCGATGACTCGCCTGTCCTCGCCGAGTTCAACAAGCAGATGGGCTTCTTGGGACCGGCGAGGTACCTCCGCTGAAGAACCGATCAGCCCGTGACAAACGAGGTTCCTGACGGCAAGAGCTTGTCGCAAGTGGCCAACCAGTCGCTGACAGAGTTCCTTATGCAACGGCCGGCCCGCGCCTGCCTGCCCCACTTGCTCAGACCAGACGTCTAGGGATCGTGAAATCCCCCGCACCGGCTTGGGAGCGTCCCTGAAGAGCTCCGTCGGGATCGCGAGGCACAAGGACCACTCAATGCCAGACCGAAGAAATAGGAGCGAGCCAACCGCTCCCTTCATCCGGTTGAGCGTGACAGCGTCTGTGCCCTCCGACATGCCGGTGATACCATATAGGGCTTGAGGTTTTGCAGCGAGACGACCGAATGCGCCTTGCCGTCCAGCCCCTCGGGGACACCTCCACAGAGTCAAGGCCCATCGTGACCTCTTGGGAAGCGAGTTCAAGTAGGTTCGCGGCGGGACACCTCCCCTGCCAGCCGAGGCGCGTCGGGCTACGACGGCAGGAGCGAGACTGCCGGTTGCCCAATAGGTGTGAGTGGAACAAGGGAGAATGAGGTGGATATTCGCCAAGCGCTGTTCCCGTACGGGATGGAGATGCAAGAGGACGGTTCGTGGGTCTTCTTCAATCGGCACTACAAGCCTGTCGGCATGAACACCGGTGCCTGGATCAACTATTCCGAGCACCCGGTGAGGTTCAGGATCAAGGAGCTCGGCGCGGCGACTCGCGCGAAGCTGTCGCAAGGTGGCGAAGACCTTGGTGATCGCATCCACTTCTATGAGGACGCTACCCAGCCTACTCTCTCGGCGGCGAAAATGGAGGCCTACCTGAAGAAGTTGGAAATCCTCATGCGCCTTGGCGAGGGGCACGAATAGAACGCACAGCGGTGCCTCGCTGAAGCGGGATTGCGCCGTAGGGCGTGGACCTAGGCGCGAGCCTTAAGACCGCAAGCGCCGACCCACTCTGCTGAGGGGCTGCGCGCGCGTGATTGACGGACGCCGTGGCTGCACAGGGCCGTGTCTTCAGTTGCGCATTATGCCAATAGATCCGGAAACAAATCATCGTAAGGGACTATCTGGACCGCCTGCGCCCTGCCCAGAAAGGGCAGACAGCGCTGACCCGCGGGCGCTAGGACTCCACGGGGCTCTCGTGGCTACTTTAGTCCCGAGCTCCCAACGCGGTCATCGCTGAAGCCCAGCAGGACCGGTTCAGACGGCCAGCATGGGCGCTCTGCATCTCTTTGGGCTTGCCGCTCGTGGTGGCCGCGAGGATTCGCCGGGCAGCTGAGGTCCCGCAGTAGCTCAATAGAGCCGCCGACAAATCATTGGAAAGGCCGTCTAGAGGCGCCCCGCCCCGGCCGGTACGCCCTATCGCGGCTGGCTCAGTGCGCGGCGGTCCGGCGCGGCTCCCCATAGGGTGGCAGAAAACAGCTGGCAGGGGGTCGGCGCAGCCGTGCCCAGAGATGACCTGCGGCGGTGGGCGGGCGGCTGCGATCCGGCCCGGCCTCACTCTTTGACGGCCATGAGGGGGCGGCGCCCCCGCCAACAAGAGGCTTACGGTTGGCGTAGCGTGGCCGTAGGGTGCCGAAGCGCCCCCGACCCAGCCACAGGGGTACAGCCGCCTCCCTCCCCCGTCTCCCTGCCCAGGAAAGGGGCGCCAGCGGAACGGCTCTGCTGCCAGCCGGGGAACGGGCACAGGATTTGAGAGACGCTATAAGGGGGGTCGCCCCGGCGCAGGAGAGGGCAACGCAGCACCGGGGAACGGCTAATGCTGTGATGCTCGCCGGAGGGCGAGGTTGGCAGCAGGAGGGCTTGGAGGCTCCCGGACAGGCTCT
>NZ_JCACKG010000278.1:0-39867 GCF_059505265.1 Myxacorys chilensis
CGATTTGAGTTTGGATTATCGATCTAGGCACTAACAACAGATCTATAGCACTACCAAATTCTCGTCCTCGCCACAATAATATAGGCTCCAATAACTGGGTGCTAGGCTAAAAACGGTGCAGTGAATGAGGTCATTTTCTTCTGATAAGTTTTCTAAACATCGTATTAAGAGTGCGGGCAGGTAATAGCGGTAGCCCTCCGCGCTCAAGTAGCAGAACGATGACCATCTCTCCACAAGAAAGTTTGTGTCAAGATCTATCCAATTTTTTCCTGCAAGTTCCTTTTGAATCTGTTGTTCGCCTATCTCATCGCCTGTAGATGGTCCGATCAAGTCTTCGGGCTTAGGCGTTTCCAAAGTTGAAAACGCCACAAGTACCTCTTGCTCAACCTGGTCAACCATGTTCTCTACTCCACACGTCCACAACTTAGCTGACTTGACCCGACACAACCGAACGCAATAGCCCAACGCTTACGCTCACCAGACACATATTGCCTTTGCTACTTATCTAACCCTGTAGCGCGTTCTGGTTCAGCACTTTCATTAGGCATTCTCAACAATGGCGCTGTTTATTGAGTTTACTAAGGGAGTATCTGGCTCCAGGGGTCATCATCGAACGACAACAGACGGCTGCCATTCACTAGAGCTACTCCTTCTGTCAGATCAACTATGATTTTAGCAATGCCAAAAACAACATCCGCAGTTTCAGGTACGGGATCATAATCCTCGGTGAAATCCCAACAAATTTCAAAGCGTGCATTACTCTGGCGAACTTGTGAAATGACAGACGAAGGAATTTGATCCAATGCTAGGGCATCAGCCATTTCTTTTGCTTCTTCTTGAACATCCGAATGATGTGTATTTAATGAGATTCGTACTGGTGCCCAGTCATAAAGACCAATGGCAAAATATGGAAATTCGCCTCCCTCTACCATCCAAGTGGGATGCTTAGACTGAACTATAGCTATGATTTCCTGACAGCTCATAGACTTAAGTGAGGCGTTGTACACAACATAAACAATGACTTCACTACTCATTGATAATTTTCGATCTGCTGTAGACTATTCCCCAATTATTCCCCAATGTTTAAAGAGCACTCTTATCGCTTCAGCAGATTAAGGTAGCCGGACTATGGATCCTTCTGGCTCACTTCACTCGATCGCAGGTTTTGTTCTTGATCAACATCCATTTGTTCTTAATGCGATCGCACTAAGAACAGATCAACGTACTTCAATAACCTACGTTTATTCGTTAAGAACAAAAGTTTCCATTTATGTTATCGATGGACTAAGGTTTGTTCTTAATGCTCAAACTTTTGTTCTTAATGCTCAAACTTTTGTTCTTAATATTCGAGCTTTTGTTCTTAATGCTCAAACTTTTGTTCTTAACGTTCCAACTTTTGCAATTTTTCCAGTACAACTACTGATCAGACCCGCACATCATTTATTAAACAATGCAAAAAATCTACGGATTCTGCTCTCCCAACATTAACTGCAATTTTGCTAATCAGTTACTGTTGATCAGCGCCAGGGAAGAAAGCAGCATCTAGAATCTGCTCTAGTGTGTAAGGACAGTGGTTAGGAAAGGTGTCATAATCCAAATCCGTTTCACGAACCGCTAAATCTAAGCCTAATTCGTAAGCAATGTCTATTGCTTCAGCAAGATAGGGCTTGAGGCTAGGATTTTCTTGTAACACAAGCTGCGCTCTCCTTCGCTGTTCTCGAATCGTGACAAACTAACTTTTAGAACGACGCTCAGATTGAAATTCCCACTTCAATAGATGCCCTAGCAGAACTCCTAAGCGATTTCGCAATTCCTGCCGTTCTTGTCTGCCTAACGACTCAATTTCCTCCACCAAATTTGGAATGTCGAGACATTCCCATGCGCCTTTGTGTAGCAGTTTGGCTTGCTCTTGTGTCCAAGCATAGAAGTCCGATTCATACAGACCAGCCGTTGCAGTGTCGGCATTGAGTTCTGTTGCCATAGCTGACTCCACTCGATAGTGATATCGTAGCGCCGGAACTACCTATCGAGCGTGTAGGTTTAAGTTAACCTCAAGTATCCACGAAACCTTTGGCACTTGATATTTGCGGTTAATATTTGAGCAATTGATATTTGACCAATGAATTCACGCTATTTTGCAAAACAGCAGCATCTCTCCTGTCACTGATCATGGCAGGAGAGATGCTGGCGCTACAACAATTTGGCTTTATGCGCCTCGTTGAGACTTCCAAGGCCCCCGAATGGCGAACGTGATGCCTGGGGTTTGGATATTGGCAAATAAAGTTTTACCATCCGGCGAGAAACAGGCTCCCGCAAACTCACTATCGTTGATGGCATTTCTTGCCAGACGATAGAGTTGCCCCTCAGAAGTGATGCCTACTAGGAACTGCTCCGCATCGCCATCTTCGCAAATAATCAGATCGCCATGGGGTGCCACAACAATATTGTCAGGACCATCGAGTTCGTCTTTCGATCGCGCCTCAACAAACAGTTCGATCGTCTCCCGCTCAGGAATATAGCGCCAAACTTGACCAGCCCCGTTCGGTCTGCCATTGGAGTCAACAGAGCCACCGTTGGTACAACAGAAGTAAATTTCACCGTTGCCGTACCACATGCCTTCTCCACGAGCAAACTGAGCAGCGCCCTTACTAAACCCTTCTACCCGTACCGTATCGGTTGCGGGGTTTGGATCAGTAATGGTCACCCATTCCACTGGCATTGGTTGACGCTTGGGAACGCCTGAAAAGGTTTTTGCCTGCGGCATACCCTTAATCACTAGCGCTTGCAGAGTGCCGCCTGCACTCAACTGACCGGGCCGAGTTGGGACAAAGCGGTAGATCAAACTATCTCGTTGATCTTCAGTTTCATAAACAATTCCGGTTCTCGGATCAACTGCGATCGCTTCGTGGTTAAACCGTCCCATTGCAACTAATGGCACCGGATCGACAGGAGCGCCTGCGTTGCTCGGAACCTCAAAGTTATAGCCATGAGCCTGCATCACATTGTTCGCGCTGCCCGGTGTATTGGTTGCTGGAGTCGAAGTATTTTCTTCGCAAGTAATCCATGATCCCCAAGGAGTCGGACCTCCTGCACAGTTGCGGTACGTGCCGCTTAGCGACGCATAGTGATTGATCAGCTCACCATTTGGCCCGATCTGTAGTGTGGTTGTCCCTCCTTTGCAAGCAGAATCGTAAGGACGAGGACCCACCACTTGGGTTGCAGAATTTGGACTCAATTCGTGGTTGCGAACCAGAATGACTGTGTTTTGAGGACCGGGGAAAGCTGCCATGCCATCATGACCACCCGGTACGGGAGAACCATCGCTCATGGTCTCGCCTGTTCGTGAAAAAGCGCGGTACTGAAACCCTCTTGGCAAATCTAATAAGCCGTTTGGATCACGTATGAGGTCTCCGTATCCTCCCCCAAATACTGATTGCCCATTTGCTCTTCTTGTATAGAGCGCCTCTAAAGGAGACATCATCAATGTGCTAGCAGCACTTGCTCCTGCTAAGGTGAAAAACTTCCGTCGTGATAGTTGCATCGGCTTTTAGATACATATGTAACCAAAAGGAAGCTTACTGGGCTTGCATGAAGACCAAACTAAGGTTGGTTTAACGTCCTGTAGGGTTAACTTAATGTCTTGTTATAGTTTTCTGGTCGCTGCTGAGGATTAATTTCAACGACTCGTGGCGATCGGCTAATCTGGATCGCTTGCTGCTCCATTTGTGCAAGCCTGTTCGTTTTCTACAAGAGTATTCTTCTAGACAGTGTTTGTAGGTTAAGACAATTGGCGATGTTGCTGTAATTGGACACAAAGCTTTACATCTTGCTTACTCAGCCTTCTCTCGTCAAGCAAACGCGATCGCGGACTGGTATTGACTACTAACCCACAATATTCAAATCGCTGCCACCCTGTAAACGCAGGATAATTATCATCATTAAACAAAAAGTTTCTGCCTAATATCCTCAAAAAGGATATTAGGCAGAAACTTAGAAATCGAATTAAGCTTTCCGCCGATTCGCTACGCCACTCCGAAGGAAACGCTTTACAAAACTCCGCTTGACTAGAAAATACTCTGCGACGAAACAAGCTGGGGCTGAGTAGCAAGATTCAGATCATTCTTGCCAGCAATAGAGATGAGATCTTGAGTCAGCAGTCGAGAAGCTCCCAACACGACATCCGTTCCATTCTCCAAAGCATTGTCCTTGCCATGACGCATCTTAATCTTGGTGTCTGCTCGGAAGATTCCCTCTGTGCCATCGGTAAAATCGACGCTGAAGGCAATCTGACCTGCATCATTGAGTCCGCGCAATTGCACTTGTTGCACGACTGAACCTCCGAGCGACTCTCCTGGCGCAATCACCTGTTCGGTTACAGAACCAACTCGGGCAAAAATTCCCGTTGATGACCCAAGTTGTCCGGGTTGAAACACAATCACACCCGAATTGTTGATCAGGGCGTTGGCAGCGATGCGATCGCTAATTTGAGTAATCGTCCCTTGATCCAGTAGAAACAGTCCTGATTGATTGGCGGTTGAACCCGAAAACAGAATCGACCCGCCATCATTCACCGTGAACGAAACCACATCCAATCGCTGATCCGAAACCCGCACCGGCTCGGTTGCTCCTGGATCAAAGCGATAGATATTATTGGCATCGACTTCTGTTCGGTTTCCAAAGGCATCTCCCGATCGCGCAAAAAACGCTGTGCCTGCATCATTTAAAACCGGAGAAAAAACTTGTTCTTTGAAAGGTAGCAATGGAGACGAACTTGATTGCGCCAAGGTTTTGCCGTCAAACACAATTGATGTATTTTCAATGATGCGTGGCGTCTCTAACCTAGTGTCGAGTTGGGCTAGAGTCTGTCCGCGATCGTTAATTTGCAGATTACTAAACGTATTTGTTTGAGAAAAGCCTGCTCCAATAGATCCCGACGCCTCAAAAACTCGATCAAGGGTTCCATCAGGTTGACTCAGAAACAATCGATCAGAGACGAATCCGCTACCAGGCAAATTAAACTTCCCACCTGCATCAAACAGAACATTACCCGCATCACTCAACGCAAGGCTACCAGCAAAGTTGTAAGTTCCCACGCTGCCAGGTGGAACTTGAGAGGGGAGATCTGTAAAGGAAGTAGAGAGGGTTTGCAAATCGACGACGGTTTTCGTAGTTTTGCCATCACTGGTAAACAGTCCCGTAATTCTCGATGAGTTTTCATTTCCGGCAGCAAACGCAACTAGCCCATTATCGTTAAGGTCAAAATCGCCAAAGTTGGTAAATTGACCGCTTTGCAGATCGGCGATCGTTCTAATTTTTCCACCACTGCTTGTAAAAATGCCTGTGATTTTCGATGCATCGTTGCTCGTAGAGAAGGCAACGAGTCCATCATCGTTTAATAGAACATTATCGAAGTTTGTGAAGCCATCTTTTGAATCAGCAATCTCTTTGAATTTGAACTTAATTTGAGTCGCAGATGGAGAATTAGATTGTGCAAGAACGTCGGTAAATGTCAACATGGTTAATAGAATGAGTAGGATTATAACGCAAGCAAAATAAACCTACAAGCGCACTTACATTAGCCGATTGCGCCTGTATCGAAGCTTTAGGGAACTTATCTTGATAAAAATCTGTAATTAAATATTAGAATAATTGCGTTAACATTACAGACTGAGTTGATGATTGTTTAAATAACTCTCTTCAAATTCTCTTCATATAACCTTTATTTAGACAGCGCAATTAGCTTTACCAAACTGTGAAGAATGTCTGCTAACTATACTTATGTTTTTAACAAAAAACAGTGTTAGTTTTCTTGGTGTTTGTAGCAAATTACAACCGCCGAACTAAGTATAAAAAACTACGTTGTCACTGAACAAATTGCTGATTCTAAAGCCTTGAGTTTGAGCACTTGAATTTATTTTGATTCGCTCTCCTAAAAAATCACTGAGCTTTAAATCACACTTAAATCTCAGCAATCCCTACTAGAAGAATTGAGCCATTAAAATAGTCCTGTGTAATCAACTGTAATCAACTGTAATCAACCCTTCATCCTGCGAATGCTGTACCGCCGCTTTGGACGCACTAATCTTCAAATGCCCGTCTTCTCTTGCGGGGGAATGCGCTATCAATACAAATGGCAAGATGTCCCCGATCGCGACATTCCGCCCGACAATCAAGCCAACCTCGAAGCCACAATTCGTCGAGCCTTTGACTTAGGCATTCATCACATCGAAACGGCTCGCGGCTATGGTTCATCCGAACAGCAGCTTGGCAAAATCCTGCCGAAACTGCCGCGTGAAAATCTGATCGCTCAAACCAAGATTTCACCTAAACCCAATCCCAAAGAATTCTTAGAAAATTTTGAGCGATCGCTTTCTCTTCTCAAACTCGACCACGTTGATCTCCTTGGCATCCACGGCATTAACTTACCCGAGCATCTCGACTGGTGCATTCGTCCGGGTGGTTGTCTCGCTGCCGTCCGCAAACTTCAAGACCAAGGCAAAGTTCGCTTCGTTGGCTTCTCGACTCACGGACCCACCGATGTCATTGTCAAAGCGATCGAGACGAACCAATTCGATTACGTCAATCTGCACTGGTACTACATCAATCAGCAAAACTGGGCAGCCATTGAAGCCGCTAATCAGCGCGATATGGGCGTCTTCATCATCAGCCCCTCGAATAAAGGCGGGAACCTATTTAACCCGCCGCCTCGGTTAGTTGAGCTATGCGATCCGCTCAGTCCGCTTGTGTTTAACGATCTGTTTTGCCTCAGTCATCCGCAAGTGCATACGCTTAGCGTTGGCGCAGCGCGACCCAGCGATTTTGATGAACATTTGAAGATGTTAGACTTGCTGCATCAAGCAGATGAACTCTTACCACCGATTATTGAGCGATTAGAAGACGCCGCGATCGCACGCCTTGGCAAAGACTGGTATCTCAACTGGCAAACCGGACTGCCCAATGTCAATGAAACGCCAGGACGGTTAAACCTTTCAGCGGTGCTGTGGCTTAGAAACCTTGTGATCGCTTATGACCTCGTAGACTATGCCAAGATGCGCTACAACCTTTTAGGACAAGCCGATCATTGGTTTCCTGGCGCACGCATCGATCAAATTGATCCTGACGCCTTGCGTCCTTACCTCATCAACAGTCCCTTTGCCGATCAAATTCCAGATGTGCTACGAGAAACACACGAGCTATTGGGCGGTGAAGCTGTAAAACGATTGTCTCAACAATAAACTGTCTCAACAATAAACGAATAAAAAAGAATAACAAGCAGCATCTGAGATTCAGGGTATTCTCACTTATTTGCTACGTGGTTTTTCGTTACATGGTTAGAAAAATCGGTTACATGCTTTATCCTATTCAAGAAGCGCTTGTCGCCAGCGATCGCGACAAAGTGCTTAACTGATCATCCGCAACGGAAAGCTTCTTGCTAAAGTAAGAAGACTCCGCCCAAGCGGTACTTCTACTGCCCTCATTTCTTGTGATTGCGATCTACCCCGGAAGCTTTGACCCGATTACCTTTGGTCACCTCGACATTATCAAACGAGGGGCACATTTTTGCGATCGCGTCATTGTTGCCGTGCTTCGCAATCCCAACAAAACACCGCTTTTCACCGTTGAAGAACGGCTTGCTCAAATTCGATTAACCACCCGACACCTACCCAATGTAGAAGTAGACAGCTTTGAAGGGCTGACCGTCACCTATGCTCAGAGACAGGGCGCAACGGCTCTCCTGCGTGGACTCCGAGCCGTCTCAGACTTTGAGATGGAATTACAGATGGCGCACACCAATAAAACGCTGTCAACTCAACTAGAGACTGTCTTCTTAGCTACCTCTAATGAGTATAGTTTTCTCAGTAGTAGTGTGGTCAAAGAGATTGCCCGCTTTGGAGGTCCCATAGACCACCTGGTTCCTAAACACGTTGCCGAAAGTATATACCGATGCTACGCCAAGACTCATCCAGTATCAGCCCTGACGGAACCCACACCAGCGGAAACCGAGCCACCCACCCGGATGCTGCACGAGTAGGCAGTGTAGACATTCAACGGGAACTCAATCGGATGGAGGAACTGATTCTCGACAGTCCGAGAATTCCGCTATCGCGCCGCACAATGGTCGATGAAGAACAAATCCTCGACCAGCTTGATCTGATTCGGCTGAGTCTTCCCGAAGCCTTTCACGAGGCAGAAGAAATTGTGCGGCAAAAAGACGCGATTCTCGACCAGGCAGAACAGTATGCCCAAGAACTGATTGAAGCCGCAGAGCATCGGGCGGCTCAAATCATGAACGAATCGGGCATTCTGCGCCAAGCGGAACTGGAAGCGCAGCAGATTCGGCAGCAGGTGCAGCACGAATGCGACGAGGTGCAACAGCAAACGATCGCAGAAATCGAGCGGACGCGACGACAGGCGCAGCAAGACCTCGAAGAGATGCGGCGAATTTCGATTGAGGAAAGCGAAGAGATTCAGGCAGGAGCCGATCGCTATGCCGATCGCGTGCTGCGAGATATGGAAGCTCAGATGGGCGAAATGCTACGAATTGTTCGTAACGGACGGCAACAGCTGCAAATCAACCAACCACAAGCTCAAGCCAAACCGCAAGTTCAGGTACAAGTGCCACGACCGAAAGAAGGTAATCCTAACGTAGGACGACCTGCACCCAAAGCAGGCGAACGTAAGAATTAAGCCGTTTCTTCAAAGCTTCGCTCTAATCGCACTATTGGGAATGGATGAGGGATGAAGAATACCTAGATATTCTTCATCCCTTATTTTTCTGTTTGTTCCTCTCTCTTTGGAGGCGAATGATTTAACCCATGAATCTGCCTTTTTAGCAATGGCTTTTTATAAATAGTTACATACTCTAGGCGTAATGCCATCTTTTGAAGATGAAGCATGAAATAACGTCTTGAACCGTAGGTGACACGCTCATGGACAGTAACCCTTCTTCAGCCGCCGCATTTTCAGCGTTGCTCAAGCAGGGCATCTGGATTCTTTGCATTCCAGCTTGGCTCTTTGGCACGATCGAACGAGGCGCAACTGCCATGTCCGATCATGTCCTCTCGACCTCCGATGTGATTCAAATTCTAACTGCCGCTTTTTTTCTTGCGAGCTGGCTGTTACTTAAACCGAATAGACATCGCATTGTCATAAAGCCATAGATTGTCATAAAGCCACAGTTGTAAAGCAATAGTGGTTTCTGTAGGCGTTACTACTCTTTGTAATTTAGGAGCTACAGCAATGAAAGGACAAATGTGTTGGTTAGCAGGTTTCGGCAGTGCAACTAAGATTCTTCACGTGCGAGACGCTGCCCATCAGCCCTGGAAACCCTATACTTCATCGGTACACCGAGTTCCCGATCTCCAGATTCCCCGCGCGTCTAAGGGATGGACAACCTATCAAAAGCTTTATCGGGCAGGCTGGACGCTCGTTCCTACAGCCGAAGCCTACTCTACGACGATTATTCAAACTTCTGAACCAAGTGCGGTTTCAGTCTAACGTTGCGCTGACTAGAGGAGAGGTAAATCGAGGCAACGATTAGCGTAAAGTGCAACTACGAAGCGATCGCAGCGATCGTCAAGCACAAACCACTTTGCTATTCAGTATGGAAAATTTTAGCGAAAAGTTGTAAGCGTCGTTGCTTCGCATCAGAGCTAAAATAAGTACCTATGGATAACAGCGAAGTCATTACTCTCCTCTCTCGTCGAGAAATCGAAAAAATGCGCCGAGCCGGACAGCTTGCAGCGCAGTTATTGCAGCATCTTGAACCCTTGGTTAAACCTGGCGTGAGTACCCTCGAACTGAATGACGAGGCAGAACGTTGGACTCAGGCACATGGTGCGAAGAGTGCGCCTCTGGGTTACGGTGGCGACAAGCATCGACCGGCTTTTCCAAAGTCAATTTGCACCAGCGTGAATGAAGTGGTGTGTCATGGCATTCCCAACGCCAAGCAACTGCTCAAAGATGGTGACATTGTTAATATCGATGTCACGCTGATTGTGGATGGCTATCACGGTGACACGTCAAGAATGTATTGGGTTGGAGAACCCTCTGCAACGGCCCGTCGCCTCGTCGAAGTTACCGAAAAATGTCGCCAACTTGGAATTGAGCAAGTCAAACCAGGTGCAAGGCTGGGTGACATTGGCGCAGCGATCCAAGACTACGCAGAATCACAGGGATTTTCTGTGGTTCGCGATTTTGTTGGACATGGCATCAGCAACATTTTTCACACAGCCCCGCAAGTCGCACACTACGGCTCATATGGCACAGGCAAGAAACTCCGCGCTGGAATGGTGTTTACAATCGAGCCAATGATCAATGAGGGTATCTATGAAGTAGAAGTCCTCAAAGACAAATGGACGGCAGTGACGAAAGATCGGTCGCTTTCAGCTCAGTGTGAGCACACGATCGCTGTGACAGACTCCGGTTATGAAATTCTCACGTTACCGTAAATGGTGGCGTCACAGCAGGTAGGGGAGCCGAAGCTGTTTCTGTACTTGGCTTGGGAAAGCTGTGTTTCGGATAGCTATAGTGCAAGAAGCGCGATCGCAACCCAAGACGAAACTCAGCGCTCAAGTATTTCGCTTGAAATGATCGCCACTGCTCCCACGCCTGGCCTCGGCTGTGATCAAGCTGATTCCAGAGAACAGGACATGCGTTTTGCGGCGCATCGTCTAGTCGAGATTCGAGATAGTCATTAAGAATTACACTGTCTTGAATCTCACCAAGTGCATCCTGGATTGATTTGAATTCTTCAACTTGGGCGCGATAATTCTCGTCGTAGAAATCAGCAAACAGCTCCGTCTGATAGCGGACTTGCTTCATTTTTTTCCGCAGGTCATGCAAAGTATGCCCTTTCTGCTTCAGAAGCGCTCGAATGTCGTCTCCGCCAAGGAAGTCTAAGGAAATTTGTCCTGCATCGGTATGCGTACCAAATAGCCACGCGGGATGGAGCAACACGCTACTAATGAGCGGCAGCAAAAGATCGGGTAAGCCGTGCTGAATGGGTAGTTGGGCGACCTCTTGATATTTAGGTGCTTCTAACCAGTCTTCAAATCCTGTTTTGAATTTTTCGTATTTGTTGGAATGCAGCGTTTTTTGAAGAGTTTCAAGCTTCTGCGATCGCTCCTCTTTCACCTGCTTGAGAATGTGATCGCGGGTTTTTCGTTCTGATTTAGAAATTTTGGCATCAGTGTGTAAGGTTGCGCCCAAAATATCTAGATCTCTTACATCACCCAGCACCCGAGCAAATTTGCGAATGCGTTGCACGCTCGTTGGCTTAGGTAGCGAAACGGCAAAATCGAATACTTGCAACGCTGTCCGTAGCCGACGCAAGCCTACTCGCATTTGGTGCAGCGATTCTGGATTGTGATCTTTCAAGACATCCGACTCGTGCTTGATAGATTTTTGGTAGTGTTTCTGAATTGCTTCGTAAGCAACGTCGCTTAGCGTTGTTTGTTTTACTGGCAATTTTGTAAGTTGTTTTTTCATAGCCAATCGAGCATAGCGCTCTGATGCAGTTATTTTTTAACTTGCGTCGATTACTGCATTGTAATTGGTACCATTACGAGTCCATCTAACGATTGGCGTATTCATTACAATCGCAAGTGTGACTCGACACTGATCGTATTTTTTATCCGCTGCTAAATTGTGCCTTTGAATAGTCCTTGAGGACGAACTAACAGCACCAAAACCATGATCAGCAGTGCAACACCTTGTTTGTACTCTGGACGCAAAACATAGGTACTCAATTCTTGAGCAATGCCGATCGTCAGCGCCCCCGCGATCGCACCATAAGGATTGCCAATTCCACCCAAAATCACAGACGCAAACAGCGGCAAGATTAAAAACCATCCCATGTTCGGGCGTACCGCTTCGACTAAGCCCAACATACTGCCTCCTAAAGCGGTGAACGTTCCAGCGATCACCCATGTCCAGATCACAACTCGATCGACATTAATTCCAGTCACACGGGCGAGATCCAAATCATCCGCAACGGCTCGCATTGCTTTGCCAATCTTGGTGTTTTGCAACAGATAATGCAACGCCGCGATCGCCGCGATCGCCATGCCAATCACCAGTAGTTTGTAGAACGGAATTAATAACCCCGCGAACGAGATAGCCGGGGTGACGGGAAGATTGTAGCGTTGATTGCCGCCGCCCCAAAAGAAAATGATACCGTTCCGAAGAAAGAGCGCTAAGCCGATTGAAATAATAATCAGAGTTGTAGAATTAGCGCGTTTTGCTCGCATTGGCGACCACAATAGCTTCTCGCCCAGTAACGTTGCCCCTACCGTGGCAATCGCAGATCCCACCATTGCCAGCCAAATGTTCAGCCCAGACGCATTCAGCAGCAGGGTAAAATAGGCTCCCAGGGTCATAAAATCGCCGTGAGCAAAGTTGGAGAGGCGTAAAATGCCGTAGGTTAACGTCAGCCCTACCGCAGACAGGGCAATGATACTTCCAACCGAAATTCCGTTAATAATTAGCTGAGCGATTTGAGTGAAATCCATTCAGGCATCCATACATCTATCGCTCTGATTGTGCATGAATTGGAGAAGTTTGGGAAGAGATGAGGCAGCGAATTGAAGTTTAAAAATAAAAAAGCAGTCCCTACCCGGTTTGGACTGCCCTTGTGTTAGACGATGAGCTTCTCAATCTGCATATATCATGCACCAGCAGACCAAGAAGCCACATCTCCCTAGAGAAAGATGCCGTTAGTAATTCTGTAAATTGCTCTTGTGAGCGCAATTCGGTACTAGTGTCATTTTAGACTAGTTCTTCTAACTCGATGACTCGTCTTTTAACTCTCCTTGGCGGTTGTGGGCGGCGAGTGCGATCGCACAGGGATAAACCACGTGTTCCTGTATATGAATGCGGTTTTGTAGCGTTTCGGCTGTATCGCTAGGTAGAACTGGAACCGCCGCTTGCATAATAATTTCGCCACTATCGACTTCTGGAACCACAAGATGAACGGTGCATCCTGTAATCTTGACGCCTGCGGCTAATGCTTGTTCCACAGCCCGGTTGCCCTTAAAGCTAGGGAGTAAGCTGGGATGAATATTGAGAACTCGACCCGGAAAAGCATTGAGCAACACGGGTGTCACAATTCTCATCCATCCTGCCATCACTAGCCATTCGATATTGTGATGCTTCAGCGTTTTGACGATCGCGCGATCCAACTCTTCGCGGCTCTCAAAGTCCCGATGATTGAGCAACACGGCAGGCACATTAAATCGTTTGGCTCGCTCCACGACTTTCGCCTCTGGATTGTTGTAGATGACCACTTGAATTTGAGCGTTGAGGCGGCGATCGCGGATCGCTTGAGCGATCGCTTCAAAGTTACTGCCGCTCCCTGACGCCATCACTCCTAATCTCACAGGAGGGTCGAGTTGAGGAATGGACGACAGGACAGGCGAGCATAAGCTATTAGCTAGATCAGACGAATTCATGTAGAACCGATGCCCGATATGAACTGAACTACAATAACCCTAATCCAACTCAATCTTTTATACGGTTCATGGGTTCCGATTCTAAGACGCCATCGGATAGGCGGCTCTCGCAGCTATTAGACAGCGACGCGATCGCAGCTTGGCTATTTCTATCGCCTGCACTCCTTCTACTAGGCGTGTTCGTGCTGTATCCGATCGCTTATCTCTGCTACCTCAGCTTCACGACAGGCAGTTTCACTCGCGAAGGCACCCATTGGATCGGACTGCGAAACTATTGGCGACTGTTTCTTAGTCCCGACTTTTGGCAAGTGCTGGGCAACACGGTTTACTTTACGATCGCAACCGTCCTTCCCAGCTTGGTGATCCCGCTAGCGTTAGCTGTGATATTGGATCGCGCGATTGCCCTGCGGGGATTGCTCCGCGCCGCTTACTTTATTCCGTCCATTACCTCTCTCGTGGCGGTCGGATTAGGATTTCGGTGGTTATTTCAAACGGATGGACCTGTCAACGCCGGACTAAGCGCGATCGGGATTGCGCCGATTGCTTGGCTTCAAGATACGGCTTGGGCCATGCCAGTTCTAATTCTGCTCAGCATCTGGAAGCAGCTTGGGTTCAACCTAATTGTCTTCTTAGCAGGACTGCAAACCATTCCTCTCAACCGCTACGAAGCGGCTGAACTGGACGGCGCGATCGCATGGCAAAAATTTTGGTACATTACCCTGCCTGGATTGCGTCCAACGCTGATCTTCGCAGCAGTCACAACTGCAATTTTTACGCTGCGGAGTTTCGAGCAAGTTTACGTGATCACAGGCGGCGGGCCGCTTAACTCAACGAATTTGATGGTGTACTACATCTACGAGCAAGCCTTTGCTCAATTTGACTTTGGGTATGCGGCAGCCGCAGCAACCCTTTTACTGATCGCTGCGATCGCCCTGGTTTACGGTCAACTCAAAGCTACAGAAGAAAACGAGTAGCTTGCGTCAATGAATTATCACAGACAGCCGACTACTCGTTATTCCTTAAATTGCTTCAGGGAACGTCCGTCTAAATTCGTCAATCAAGTCATCCATTTCTTCTAGCGCTTGATTGACATCAATGCGTAATGTTCCTAAATCGGGTTGCTCCAACAGACGGAGCAATGACTCTCGCTTGCCTTCAATCAATCGAATCCGCTCTTTGATCATCTCTGCATCCATAGCCTCTTCCTCAACAAACGTCTAGAACTTAAAGTATTTCCAATTATTAAGCTCTATCTAATTCTAAACAGATGTGAGGAACGTATCAGCCGCAACGAAATTTTAAGCTTAAACCGCTCTCTGCGTTTTCTCTTCACAGAAGAGAAAGAATTCACACAAAAAGTTTACGCCGAGCGTAACCAGAAGTCCGGGATGCGGGTAGATTAAGGTGTACTCAATCAATGATGTCTCAATCTATTATCGCTTTATGGGGAAAAAAAGTCACCGCCCGTTTTTGTTAATGGTGGTTTTGTGCAGTAGTGCAGGCGTTGTGTTAGGCGGAACGTCCAGTTGGGCCGAAAGTAATCAGTGTTTAGAGCAGAAAGTTGTCACGAATCAGTGTCTCGTTCAAAATCCCGTGTCCAAGACCTTTGAAGGAATGGCAACAGGATTGTTAGCCGGGATGGGCGCAGCAGTGGGAGTTACGTGGTCTCATAAGCGCAGTAAGTAAAACTTAAAAAAGAGGGTAAAGATAATCTTTACCCTCTTTTTTTGGCGATTGTCAGATGCGATCGCTCGACCCTAGATATTGGCCCAATCGTGTCCCTACCCTAAAACTCATACGAGCGATCGCTCAGCCAAAGCCGAAGTGGAACCGCATTGCCCTGAGCATCTACTTTGATTTCAACAACTGCCGATTGTTTGCGCTGACTCTCTTGAATGGCTCTATTCACTTCATCGCGCCGAGTTTCAGGCAAATAATAAGTGCTGAGTCCATAATCGACTTGCCCGTATTGCACTCGTCCTTTCAGCGCCACTTGATTAGAAGGTAGAGAGGTTGGGCGATCTTGGCTTACTCCTACGGGCTTCCAAGCGATCGGACGCCCTGGTTTCTGTTCAGGCAGTTGCAGTATCACGTAGAGGACTGTGTTTTCCTTCAACGAATTCCTCGCTTCTAGGGGAAGCGTTTTCCAGCCAGGCAGCTTTCTCAACGTGTCTAGAGTAGAAATGTCATAGCCTAGGGTCTGTGAGTAGCCCCGTAGCAAATCGTAGGGATCCACAGGGACAGTTTGCAAGACGACCGTTTTTCCGGTGAGGTGAGTGTAGACAGCTTGAGCTGGAATCGCCGCAATGAGAGCCGTCTGCACAAGTAGCGGAACCCAAAATCGCCAAGAGCGAAGCGGTTGGAGAGACATAGAACGTTAGGGATGAGGGATGAGGGATGAACAAGAATTGCTTGGTAGAGAACTAGAGGGAAAAAGAGAATTGGAGGGAAGTGGCAACTGGCGGTTTAGTCTTCGGTACTGCTAGATCAGGTAGTTAGAGTCCGGACATATCGCTCGAACCAGAGACCTGCCAAGATTACGCCGACACCGCAGAGAACGAACACCAAGGCTTTGAGCAGCAAGCCAGTGTCATATTCCAACAACCGACTGAAGATTTGCAGAATGAGGAGAACGATGCCAAACCAAAAGGCGGGTCTATCTGCAATTCCGATGCTGGTTCGGACAACCCCGATCGCAAGCACAGCTAGTAATGCGTTAAAGACAAATGGTGCAACGACTGGGAGCGGCTGAAGCTGAATGTCCCAAAAAATGATTAAAGCCGTTAGTGCGATGAAGAGAAGAATCGTACTGGTGCTGGGGCTGAAATAGAATCGACCGGAACGAGTTCTGGCAAATTTTAATAGGTAGAGCCATTGCGCGATCGCAACCCCTGCGAGAATCACAACACTGGGTAGCGATCGCCATTCGGTATTTGTTCCTAGAGAAGTACCCCAGCCGGAATCATTCCAGAGCCAGCCAAATGACAGCCAGAAAAAAGCGCCACCCAAATAAACCACAGCACATCGACGAGCAATAGGTTGAAACAGCCGAGCGGAGGATGCTGAGGAGAGGGAACGCCGCCGAATCGAGTCCCACAGCGTATCGTCGTAGCTCCACAGCAGAGCGGCGGGAAGCACCGCGATCGCTGCCGAGAAAAGTCCTGATCGAGTTGAGAGATTAAAGGGAGTGCTGATTAAAGCCGAGACGAGTGCGATCGCGCTCAACGTGAATAACACCTTTGAGCGACACCAGTAGGCCAACGGCAGAAACAGCACGCTGACGACGAGCGGCATCTGCTGCACCATGAGGCTCAACAGCGAGCTATCTTCACCTCTCCACAACCCGCTCTGCAAATAGCCCGTCCAGCTATACCAGTAGCCAATGCCAATCAGCAAAATTGCCAACATTCCCAAAGAGGTCAGCCGTAAACCGTATGCCATGACAAGGACGCCGATTCCCCACGTCAGGAATAACCCGTAGGGAGAGCCGCCAATATGAAACATCTGCGCCATCAGCGCTATGTTCGCTCCTAAACTCAGTGCCCCTAGCAGCAACAGGGCCTGGCCCAAACGAGACTGCCACACATCGCCTGGCTGTCTCCAAAGCGCAAATCCAGCGAAATTGACCCCGACAAACACGCTAAACAGAAGCGCCACTCTAGCTAGACGAGGAATGTCTTGCCAGTTTGCCGCGACAAACGTAATTACACCTAGACCAATGAGGACACTCCCCAATCCAAGCAGAATGAGGGTGAAACGGTTTTTGGCTTGCGTATCGAGTTGATCAAACTGATAGCGATCGCGCAATTGCTGAAATTGCGTACTGTTGATCAATCCGTCCGTTTGCCACTGTTGCGCTTCTTGACGAAGCTCATGTCGAAATTTTTCGGAGGACATAAAAACTTACTCCCTAATTAATGAGGAGCTTAATGAAGCGAAACCGCAAGATTACGGAAATCAACTCTAACTTCTCATAACTGTTTTGAAGTGAGGCTAAGAGTATGCCACCTATACGATTGGTAGAACGACAGTTTTAATTTCTAAGTAACGATTAGCAAAATCCGTGTACAATTAAGCACCAATCATCACAAGATGTTAAGCTTTCGAGACATAAATTACCTCAAACTTCAATTTAAACAGATTCCAGTAGAAATTCTGGTGTCAAACTGTTAAAAACTTGGTAATTTCCTTACAACACGTTCTTTTATACAAAGGCGCACCTTCTGAAGCCACTGCCCCTTAGTGTGAACCTGTATGACTAGTTTCATCGAATTCTTCACCGTAGCCCTTAAGGTATGACTTCCTTAGTAGTCGAGACTTCCCTTTACACCCTTGTAGCTGACTCAGCCGCTTCACCCTCGGCTTTGCAAATGAGTCCAATCACGTTCAAATCACTGATGAACAGTTTATTAGACGTGCTGGTTGAGCAGCAACTCCCAGCATTGATCTGGGCGAAACTACCGCGTGGGGAAGCGTGGCAAGCAGAACTTGAGCGATATATGAAACTCGACGATGTTGCTCAAGGAACCTACTTATTTAAAAATCAGCGGGATGACGTTCCAGAAGAGACGTTAACCACAACGCATAAACCCATGTCTGAGTCGGTGGACAGTACTCAGGCGGCTCCTGACTGTAAGCTTCACTCAAAACCTAACTTAACAGCGGTATCAGTTCAGCTTGCTGCTGATAGCCCGCTACGACGAGAATATTTTTTGATCATTTGGTCAACGCAATTTTGCGGAGTCCTGGTTGCCCATCGTTCAAAAAACGGGGCGACAGCCAAAGATGAGCTTCAAACGACCTTTATTCCAGACGAAGAAACGACCGAAAAGCGGCCCTCATTAATGACCTTTCTGGTGCTGGATCAGGCAACGACTCGGCGAGCAGTTGGCGCATTGCATAGGTCGATGGAAGCCATCTCGTCCCCGTTGAACAAAAGCTGGGATGCCGCGATCGCAAAAATTCAGCCCGCTCAAGTCAGTTCTCCAATGATTGAGCAGTTCCTCATCCGGCAAGTCCAACGCCAGGAAGACCTGTGGCAGCGAGGCACCAGCTACCGTCGTCAAGCCGAACTAGCCAATCTCTTACAGCTTCAAAATGAGGAATTAGTCAGCGCGATTCGGTTAAAAGATGAGTTTGTGCATACGGTGGGGCAAGAACTCCGAACGCCGCTCACGACGATGAAAACAGCGATCACGTTGCTCAATTCTCCTACATTAAAGCCGCCGCAACGTCAACGCTACATGGATTTGCTCGTGAAAGAGTGCGATCGCCAAACGGCACTGATTAGCAGCTTGCTCGATCTCGTCAGTCTCGATCAGATGGCAGATCAAGCGATTATTCAAGCGTTGCAGTTGATGGACATTGTGCCCGGAGTGGTCAGCACCTATCAACCGCTGGCAGAAGAAAAAGGAGTGCGGTTAGCGTACACGGTGCCTGAAAACTTACCCGCGATCGCTTGTCTCAACACTTGGTTAAAGCAAATTGTGATTCATCTGCTCCGCAACGGGATTAAGTTCACGCCGAGAGGCGGACAGGTTTGGGTCAGAGCCAAGCAGCAGGATGATTTTGTCCAGCTAGAGTTCAAAGATACGGGAATTGGAATTCCAGCGGGTGAGATTTCAAAAATCTTTGATCGGTTCTATCGGGTGCGGCAAGTCGTCGAGACTGAAACGAATGGGGCAGGATTGGGACTAACTGTTGTCCAGCAATTGCTAATCCATTGCGGCGGCTCGATTTCGGTCAGAAGCCGGATAGGAGAAGGATCTGTTTTTACAGTTTTGTTACCCATTTACAAAGGCACGGTCGAACCCGATTAGCAGAATTAGATTTGAGTTCTAAGAGGAATCCGCTAAGGTTAGAATCGGGCCTCTTTTGTTAGCGTTTGCTTAGCACTCAAGTTTTATGTCCATCACCATTTCGATTAACGCCGCTCAGATTGATGCCTTAGATTTATCACCCGCCGTAGATGCGATCGCGCCGCTCCTGACTCATGCGGCTGAATATGAGCAACAGATCCAGTTTGCGATCGACTATCCCTTAGAACCTGGCGATCCACGAGAATTGCCGGAAGTGCCAGAGGTGCGGCTTTGGTTTATCCGCTTAGATGCATTGTATCCGTGGCTGCCGTTTCTGCTGGACTGGAAGGCTGGAGAATTTGCCCGCTACACCGCCATGCTTGTGCCCCATCAGTTTCATCCCAAAGATGGCGTCCAGTACAACCCGGAAGCCCTTGAAATCTATGTGATGCACAAAACGTTTGTCTTGCTGTACTGGCTCAAAGAGTTAGGAATCGAAAGCCCATCACGGCTCAAAGCGATGACCCAAATGGTGGGCTACGAGTTGGACGATGAGTTTTTTGAGATGTTAAATCGTTAGAGAGAAGCGGACAGGGTACAATGCTTCCCTAGTTGGAGTACGTTTGCATCACAGTTGATCCTGTCTGAGCTAACGATCGCCTCTAAAATTCGCTTCTTTAGCGCCTAATTTTACGATGCTTGAGCTTCCTAGTCCTAGATCCATTGCGTCTAAACGCGCTGGCATTCCCGACCAGCGTTGGAACCTGCTTCCCATTCAAACCGAACGGGCACTCACGTTAGCTCAAGCAACGCAAGTCTCTCCGCTCTTGGCACAAGTGTTACTCAATCGCGGACTCGACACGCCAAAAGCCATTGCGACGTTCCTCGATCCCGATTCTGAAGCATTGCCTTCCCCGCTAGAAGACTTTCCCGATCTGGCGCTCAGTCTAGAACTGCTGATCAATGCGATTAATGAGCGTCAAGCGATCGCAATTTGCGGGGACTACGACGCAGACGGCATGACGAGTACAGCCCTTCTGCTGCGGGCACTGCGCTACCTTGGCGCACAAGTAGACTACGCGATTCCTAGTCGCATGAACGAAGGGTATGGCATCAATGAGCGGATTATTGAAGAATTTTATGATGAAGGGGTCGGACTGATTCTCACCGTCGATAACGGAATTGCCGCGCATAAACCGATCGAACGCGCTCGCGAGTTGGGATTAACCGTGATCATTACGGATCACCACGATTTACCGCCACAACTACCCAACGCGAATGCTATTCTCAATCCTAAATTGATTGCTGAAACGTCCCCCTATCGCAGCATGGCAGGCGTTGGAGTTGCCTATGTTTTGGCAGTATGTCTGGCTCAGAGTTTTGGGCAGCGCGACTTGCAAAATACGCTGCTAGAGTTATTTACCTTGGGAACGATCGCCGATCTCGCGCCGCTAACGGGGGTGAATCGTCGATGGGTGCGGAGAGGCTTACAACTCCTGCCGAAATCTAAGATCGAAGGAATTCAAGCGCTGATTCAAGTGGCGGGATTGAGCGGTGAGAAAAACCTGAAGCCAGAAGCGATTGGCTTTCGCTTAGGCCCTCGAATTAATGCCGTAGGTCGCTTGGCTGATCCACAAATTGTCATTGAATTATTGACTACTGATGACACTGGTATTGCATTGGAACGAGCCATGCAGTGTGAGCAGATTAATAAACATCGGCAGCAACTCTGTGAAACCATTGAAAAAGAAGCCATTAGTGCTTACGAGAATGGCTCGATCAACGCAAAAGAAGAACATGTGTTGCTCTTAGTACAACCAGAATGGCATCATGGCGTGATCGGAATTGTAGCCTCTCGGTTAGTCGAGCGATATGGCGTTCCGGTGTTCATTGGAACGTATGAAGATGAAAAGCAAGAACACATTCGCGGATCAGCGCGAAGTATTCCAGAGTTTAACGTATTTGACGCACTAGAGTTTACGAAAGATTTTCTCCTCAAGCATGGGGGTCACAAAGCCGCAGGCGGATTTTCCTTTGAGGGCACGCGGCTTGAAGAGGTGCGATCGCGCCTCCGACAATTCGCCCAACAGTGCCTCAAACCCGAACATCTCAAACCGTTAGTCACGATTGACGCTCAAGCAAACTTAGAGCAACTCGACTTTCATCTCTACGCCCAGCTTGACGCGCTTCACCCCTGCGGCATGGAGAATCCTGATCCTGTGTTTTGGACGCCCAATGTCCGGATCAGTGATCAAAAGCTGATCGGCAAAGGACATCTCAAATTTATGGTGAGTCATGATTCGATTGCCGCTAGAAAAATTGCCGCGATCGCATGGCGGTGGGGAGAATATTATCCGTTACCAAAATTTTTGGATATTGCCTATCGGCTTCGCACGAATGAATGGAACGGCGACGTTTCGATTCAGCTTGAAGTGGTTGGAGTTAGATTGCCACATCAGCCCAGCGCGGCTGGAGTCGAGTTTTTGTTTAACCAGCGATCGTATAGCTGCACCATCGAAGACCAAGGCGGCGTCAAAGAACTGAAAATTCGCAATGATAGAGGCGACGTTCTAGCTATTCAAAAGGGACAAAAAATTGGGACACTCGGCAAAATTAATCACCCCGCTCAAGCGGTTGATGTGTCTCAGCAACCTTATTACGACTTAATCAGAACTGCCCTGATCGCCTTGAATCTTTAGGAAGGCTACTTTTTAAACGGAAAATAAAGCACAGGGTGCATACTGCGACGGACACATTCATTGGCAAAGCTCGGAATCGACCATTCCAATAAGGGGTTGACGTTATTAGACGAGAGCGCGATCGCGCTAATGTCAAACTCTTGCGCTGCCATCAGCACTTCAACCATTGGGTTACCATGCCGAACTTCAACTTCCGAATTGATCCCCAATGCCTGTAACTGCTCGCAAATCGGCTTCAACTTTTGAGCGACAAATTTCTGTTCTTCTTCAGCCGATAACTCAAGCCTACCGCCTTCTTCGACCACCCAACACAAAACGCAATTTTTCAATTGGTGATCACGGTTCGCTTTTGCTAATTGCTTCACTTGCTCTACCGTGTATTTCGCGGCATCGCTATCGTCATAGGGCAACAATATCTCGCGAAACAAATGCTGACATCGCAGACTCAGTTCTTCTACGGTGTAGGTCGAAATCAATTGAGGACGCAGGGTAAGCAGGGGAAGCAGGGTGTGTTTTGCAAGGGCAATAGTCGTGCTTCCGAAGAGCTTCTCAGTTAACAGATTGCGGGATTCTGTGCCCAGAACCAGCACATCGGCTTGATAGGTTTTTGCGGCTTGAAGTATTGCATCAACCGCTCGTCCCGCTTTGACTTCGACCTTTACTTGGACTCCCTCAGGTACATTTTCTAATGCAACCGCTAATTTTTCCTCAGCGCGGTTCATCTTTTCAGTGTCGGCGCGGGGAACTCCTGACTTCTCAACCAAGGGAACAACGTGCAGAAAGACAATTTGCGTTGCACCACCCGCCGCTAAGTCAGGGATGAACTGCGTTAGACGCTGCAAACCATCTGTGAAGTCAGTACAAATAAGAGGGCGCTGGAACATAGTAGTTAAGAAGTAGAGATTAACCAAATAACGCAACGTTGCGGCAATCCTTTTTGCAAAGGAAGCGATACTCAAAATCCTAACTCAAAGTCTTCTGTGTTGAATTATCGACTGCCGATCGAGTCGGATCGAGCTATTTACCGACATTAAGCGCTGACGTTTTAGTAGCTAGAGAGTGGACGCGATCGCAAATACAAGGACATGGCGTTAGACCTGCCGCAGAGGAGGGATGAAAGCAAAGAAAGGCGCTGCTTATTTCATTTACCCTTGCGTTAGGGCTGCCGCAGGCGTCATAAAAATCGGCAAATGGTCAGGCATTGCTAAACGTTGAACAACATCCTCGTGATTATCGTGGCGACAGCGTAAGTTTTCTAGAAAGTTGTCCTTTTCTGCACTGCCCGAAGTATTGCTATTGGGTTGCAGAACCCTACTTTGGTGGGAATTCTAAAGCTGTCACTTTACCATTAGGGAGAACTCTACAATGGCGACTTCAATTAGTGCAACGTTGACTCCGGCAGAGCGAGATACGTTGATGGCGGCGATGACCATGATGAAAGAAAAGATGCCGTTCTTGGTGGATTTGAGCACAGAGGAGCGCAAGAATTTGCCAAAGATGGGCGATAAGAGTCGGGCGTTTGTGGGCAAGGCGTTGGAGGTGGCGACGCAGAACCCGGACTTCTTGCCCCGCTCATTCGACCTAGAGGAGTTGCGGAAGGATGTGCAGTTGTTTGAGATGTTGTATCCGCTGTTGATGTCGATCACGCAGATGCACGAGTTGTTGGACGATACGTGTTTGGCGGTGGGGAGTGAGGCGTATGCGGCGGCGTTGCAGGTGTATAGCTATGCCAAGGCAAGCGGACAGGGAGCGGGATTAGATGCGGTGGTGGGTGAGTTGGGGCAACGGTTTGCCCGCAAACCCCGGAAGGTGAAGGCGACTGAGGCAACGGTGAAGGCTGGAGGGGCAATGATGGAGTAAAAAGCCTGACAATTTGACTTCTGAGGGCGATGATTGAGGCTCAGAACGCGGAGGTTGAAGCAATTTGCTCGACGTTCCGGGTTCTGAGCTTCGTTTTTGGAGTAAAAAGCCTGAAGTTCCGAGTTCGGAAGGCGGAGTTCCGAGTTCAAAAGGCGAAGTTCCAGGTTCGGAAGGCGAAGTTCCAGGTTCTGAGGGCGGAATTTCAGCTTCCGAAGGCGGAATTTGGGGTTCGGAAGGCGGAGTTCCGAGTTCAAAAGGTGGAGTTCCGGGTTCTGAGGGCGGAGTTTCACGTTAAGAGGTTGGAACTTCAAGTCGTGAAGCTGAATTGTCTTGGTTTGGAAATAGTCATATTTATTCTGGCCGATTAGATGCGCCCTCTACGCTTGTTCATCAGGTAGGGGTGGTAGTAGAGGTTCTAGCTGAGCCAGAAGGTTTGCCAGTTCTGTGGTGATAATGTTCCAAATGATGTCTTGCTGAATTTCGTCATAACGGTGAATGATGATGTTGCGTAAGCCAACCGTTCTACGCCAGTCAAGGGCTGGATGCGTTTGTCGAAATGCCTCCGATACTCTGCCTGCGGCTTCTCCAAGGATTTCGAGTTGTCTTTCTACAGCGCTCTGAATCAAGATGCTTGCTTGGTAGTCATCAAAGGATAGACCAAGGGTAAACTCTTGAATCCGGCGGATTGCTTGCACCATGTCCCAGATGGAGGCGGCATCACGGTTGTTCGCTTGCATAGATGACTTGACGAGCGTTCAAAATTTCAGAGCGGCGGTAGGGGTTTTTTAGCCCGCGTTTGTCTACTAGATCTACCTCACGTTTGAAGAGAGCTTCTAGTTCTTGTTGCATATCTATCCAATCAAATAGGTTCAAGCCGTGATTGGGAGCAAGCGTTACTAAAATATCAATATCGCTATCATCGCGAAAGCCATCTCGCAAGACAGAACCAAACAACGCAAACTCGATGATCTTCCATCGTTGGCAGAAGTCGGTTATTTGCGATCGCGTGACATTGCAGCGATCGCAAATCACAGTTGTTAATGGAGCCGTCATCGTTTCCCCCGTATCAGGTCACACCCTCTTCACTTGAAATCATTCGCTTCATTCGCACTCATGTCTCAATTTTGCACAGAAATCTGGTAAACGAAGTAGCAAAAAGCCTGACGATTTGACTTCTGAGGCTCGTCGTTGATCATACCTTGGAGTCACCCTTTGCTTCTTCTAGTACAGCTCGCTCAACGAAATCAACTTCTCTTTGAACCCACTGTTTTATGAGAGAAAGGTGACCAACTGTAAGATTAAGATGAGCAAGCTCAGTTTCTACCCTACTTGCCTCTACTGGTTTGAAACGAGACAAGAGTGTATACCGAAAGAAGCCAATAAGGTAAGACTCACTCTCTTCAATTTCCTCAATGATTAACTTCCTACTTCTACCTGCTTTTGCTTTTACTTCAGCTAATCTGCTTTCAAAGAATATCGCCAAGATAATAAAAATCGCAAAAAGAGCGTCAATTGAAAAATTTAACTGTTTCGTCTTCTGGAGCGCTCCCGATGATTCTCTAATCGTCTGATGAAGAAAATGAGGATTCATTTTTTCAGTCAGGGGAACAGAAGAAGAAATAAAGATCTGGCCCAACTCACTTAAATCAGTAATAAGTTGCTTTTGTTGTTCTTCAGTCCCAGTAGAAAACAATTTGTACCAGATTGATTCAACAGCCGAAAACCTAAATATGCCTGAGAAGACAGTGTACACAGTTGGTTTGAACAAAATACCAACGCCATGCCAATGAACAACATCAAAGATAGAGATTCTTCTGTCTGAACTATAAATAAATTCAAGACACAGCTGATAGTATTTTGGACAAAGTGATAGTATCCGCTCATAGCAGGTTTCAAGAATAGATGCTGATAAATTACGCCAAAATTCCTCATCTTGTGAATTTTTCCCTTCTGCACGAGAGAAAATAATAGGAATGTTAAGATGCAAACCAATTTCACAAGCTATAAGAGACTTGGTATCATCTTGATGATTGATGTATTCAATAATTAACCTTTCCACAGTATCTGCTATAGTCGCTCGATTCTCGAATGCACAATTAAGAAGTTCAGTCATTAATTCTTGAGTAGGTTTCCCAACATCAAAGACCTCAACTTCTTGATAAAGTAATCGCTCACCTTCTAACTGCTTGAGTCCCCAGTTAATGCAGAACTCAATACAAGATACAGCGATGTCTCGTCTTACTTGTGGGCTAGGAACCATGAACTTTAAACATCTTGCTGCGAAGGACAATTGGTTCCATGTTCCATTTTCCTCTATTGCAGGAGTTGCCTTTATAAGTGCATTTAGTATTTCGTCTCCAGCCTCCTCAGTCTGCTTGTCTTGAATCCGGAAAGCCAGTTGTGCAACTACATCCCATTCTCCTCTAGCAATTCTGGGTAGCAAAGTTTCCTTTAGGTTCTCTGGAGATCGACTTACACGCACTAAATGGCTAGCAGCAAAAAATTCTAGAAAGGTTCGGTGAGTGAATTGGTACAATCTCTCTCCTTCCTTCATTGTTCCAGTATCAGTAAAGACCCAAGCCCGTCCTCGACAAAACTCAATAAATGCATAGGCAGCTCTCTCAGCTTCATCACAGTCTTCGTATTGGCGCTGGCAAAGGTAAGCTGTTGCTTCAGCTATGAGTTGCCGTTCTGTTACTCCTCCTTGCAAAGTTTCGTTTGTGTATATCCAGTGAGCTAGATACATCATTGCGAAGATAATACGTGATTCAAAAGGAAGAGAAACTTGAATTCCTCTGCTTCTGTCCCACCGCTCAAAAAGCATTACAGCACACTTCTCATAAACATCGGGTCGATTTCTGGGGATGTAACCCTCACCTCGGTAGATATTACATAGCAAAGCTAGCATTAGCGGATTGGAACAAAGATCTGGTACAACTTTGCTTTCATTCAAAAAAGCTTTGACTTTTCTTCCGTGCTGTTCTCCTTCCACTTCTGGCTCTGTAACCAAAAACCATTTCTCTACGTACTCTTTTGCTTGATCATTGTCAAAAGAGCCTAAACGGAAGATTTCAAATTTCTCTTCATCGAGAGGAGCCTCCTTGTAACCTACTTCCCTTGAGGTAACCAAGACAGGAACTGAAGGATAGAATGAACAAAAAGATTCCACATCACCGCTGATCGTTTGTCGATAGCTCGTATCAAGTAACTCATCTAGACCATCAAAAATTACTACAGCACGACCATTAAGTAAGAGATACTCAAACGCTCCTAAGGGTGGCGATGGAAGTTGGTACTTAGAAACTGCTGTCAATTGGATAAACTCAAGAATTGAGCAGTTGTACTCCTTCTTTGCAGCCCCATAATCCCGCAGAATCACATGAATGGGAGTAACTGTCTTCCCGCTAGAAGCTTTTCTGCATAGCGAGTTGCTAAATCATTGCAAAGTTTGTCAGTAAAAGTAGATTTTCCGCCACCAGGATTTCCTAGCAACACAACTCGATATATAACCGAGCAGAAATCGTCAATTTTGCAATTTTGTGGTCTTTCGTCTTGAATTCTGGAGGCGCTAATAAAACTGGTACAGACATAAAGTCTATCAATATGAAACTTTCGAGCTGTGTCAAAATTTGGTGGAGTGATATACCCATGCCGAGTAGGGATCTGCTGGCGATACTTCTGTTCAAATTCCAGGATTGCTTGAATATTTGGCTCCTGTTGCCCTGTCAAAAAATTAATATTCCTCTGTATCGCTGCAAGTTCATCCCGAAGCATGTGAAAACGAGCAACAGATTTTGCCTCATGAGCAACTAAAACACCTCTATTGATAGCAACTTGTAAAGCTTGTTCACAGCTTTGAAAGAGCGAGTCGAAGAGATCATCAGTAAATGCAAAATTTCCAGAATTCTGCTGCGAGTTGTTTAGGTAGCGCAATAGAAGTGTTGAGAACTCTGCTCGGATTGATTCTGAATGAACATGCTGTTCGGGCAACAACTTGCTTGCATAAATCTGCCTAACAATAGCCTCAACCTCTGGAGAAGCCAGAAACATCTGTAGTCTTTGCCGTTGCTGCTCATCATCTACCTGAGCAGATCTAGCTACTGCTGCTACAGCCTTTTGAAGTATGGGTGTAACTGTAGTGTCCAGATGTGGCTTTAGAGGTTCTTGACCTTTCAATGCCTCGTAACCTTTATCCTTCATGTAGAAAAGAACTTCTGTCAAAACATTTCCAACAACACCTAACAAAATGTTTCCACAAGGAGATGCTAGAAAAGCTTCCATACTTTCTACACTAGATAAAGTTCTTTACTATGTTAGACACTTAAATCCTCTACAGCGCGGGTGATCATCATAATTTTTTGGGCTGTACTGATGTCTTGATGCTAAATACGACCGGGCGATCGCGCTCTAATCTCCACCTTCCACCCTCTGAACCTGAAATTCCGCCTTATGATCGCAAAACTCCGCCCCTTGAAGCCGAAACTTCGTCTTCGGAACTCGGAACTCCGTCCTGCGATCACCAAACTCCGCCCTTAGAACCTGAAACTCCGCCTTCTGAACTCGGAACTCCGCCCTTAGAACCTGAAACTCCGCCTTCTGAACCCGAAACTTCGCCTTCCGAACTCGGAATGTTGACCTCAAAACCTGAAACTCCAGCTTCCGAACTCGAAACGTCCCCTTCCGAACCTGGAGTTCCGACCTTAGAAGCCGAAATTCCGAGATCAGAACTGTAACGATCGCAATTAGTGCAAGTTACACCTGCAAAGCAACCGAAAGTTCAATCTCGAAGTCGCCCCTTGCTAAAATTTCAGCAGAATCTATCTGCCTAAACACCATGAAAGCTGTCAAAGCCACCGGAAGCATCAATGAGCAAGGGCAACTTTCGTTAGATCATCCCCTAACCGTCAGCAAAAACAGCCGTGTTGAAGTCATCGTCCTCATTCCAGAAGAACCAGAGAGTAACGACGAGCAGACCAAAGAAGCCATCCTTGAAGATTTTCGTCAAGCGTGGCACGAAGCCATGACCGGACAAACAATTCCCGTGTCTCAGATTTGGGACGGCGTTGAAGATGACTGAACCCCTCATCATTCAGGTCGAAGCAGCCCCAGTCTTCAATCGAATACGGACACTCGCGAAGAAATATCGCAATATTCGCCGTCACATCCAGCCCATTATTGAACAGCTTGAGCTTGGAGAACTTCCGGGCGATCTTATCTCTGGAGTAGGGTATGAAGTGTTCAAACTGCGAGTTAAAAATAGTGATGTTCAGAAAGGCAAAAGCGGCGGTTATCGTCTTCTTTATTACGTTAAAACAGCAACTCGCATCATTTTGCTAACCATTTACACTAAATCCGAGCAAGTCGTTATTGCGCGAGAAGATATCAGAAACATCATTACCGATTACGAACAACGCTTGGATGAACCAACAACTTGAAGCGCTGGGGCTTGACATCAACAACTGATTAAGGAGAGCAAATCGCATGAATGAAATTATTTTTTTAGTGGAAGATGACCCCGAAGGTGGCTACGTTGCTCAAGCGATCGGACAATCTATCTTTACGCAAGCTGACAGTATTGAAGCATTGAAAGAATTTGTGCGCGATGCTGTTCAGTGTCATTTTCCCAATGAAAGCGATCGTCCAAAGCTCATCCGGCTGCACATTGTTCGAGACGAAGTAATTGCCTCATGAAGCTACCCAGAGATTTAAAAAGCTTGAAGCGCCCCCTTCCGAACTCAAACCTCCGAGATCAGGGCTGTAATTGTCATGCTCAGTGCACAACTGCAACACAACCAGAAACCGATCTCGACACTTGCCCCTTGCTAAAATCTGAGCAGAGCCTATCATTCTAATAACTATGCAAGCCATCGAAGCCAACGGCACGATCGACGCCCAAGGACGCCTATCATTGGATCAACCGCTAGTGGCTCATCCAGGTAAAGTGCGAGTCATTGTATTGCTATCAGACAGTGAGGGTACAACGCCTGATGGCAACGGAGTAGATCAAACCGAGAGTTCGCAGCAACTACCCAGCCTCCCACCCTTTCTACAATTTGTTGAAGAAATCAGTGCCCAAATTCCCAAAGAAGAATGGGAAAAATTACCCAGCGACCTTTCTAAAAACGTAGATCATTATTTGTATGGCTCACCAAAGAACGAGGAATGAAAACTGTCTTTGCCGATGCGGGGTATTGGATTGCAATTCTTAACCCTGCGGATAACCTTCGTGCCAAAGCTGCTAGTCTCTCCAACGCTCTGGAACCTTTTCAAATCGTGACTAGTGAAATGATCTTCACCGAAGTCTTAAATTCGTTTTCCAGACGAGAGAGTGCGTTTAGACAAGCGGCGGCTCAATTCGTCAAGCGATCGTTCAACAATCCCAAAATCAAGATTGTTGCTCAAACCAGCGACTTATTTCATCAATCGCTCAACCTTTACGAACAAAGAGCCGACAAAGACTGGAGCCATACCGACTGTGCTTCGTTCTGCATCATGCAGCAGAAAAATATCCTCGAAGCCCTGAGTCATGATCGCCACTTTGAGCAAGCTGGCTTCGTTGCTCTACTCCGTTAGCAGAAGCATCGCCCTCCAATCTTCACCGTTCGACCTCCGAACCCCAAACTCCGCCTTCTGAACTCGGAACTCCGCCTTCCGAACTCGGAACTCCGCCCTCAAAGGCTCAAACTTCGCCTTCCGAACTCGGAACTTTGCTCTCTGAACCTGGAACTCCGCCCCCCGAACCTGGAACTCCGCCTTCCGAACCTGGAACTCCGCCTTCCGAACCTGGAACTCCGCCTTCCGAACCCCAAACTCCGAGATCAAAGCTTGAAACTTCGCCTTCCGAATCCCAAACTCCGCCTTCTGAACCCCAAACTCCGAGTTCAGATGCTCACTCCTGTAAACCTGTATCAAGACAGACTTGCGAAAAACCTCGTTCTCCAGTAGCCTTGTTCTTCAGTACTAACAAATATCCGGGATTAAAGCGTCACCTGGAAGCTGTTAGCGCAGCACCAGGCGACTAACCCTCCAGACTGCGTACAACAGTCTGGAGGGCTAGAGGGCAGTTTATCACTCCACTAGCCACCCTGACTTGCTATGGCAAAAAAGCGAGGGGGTGGCTTTGGTTTTGGGTATCTCTACAACCCATCTCTTCTGTGGAGTGACACAACTGCTATGACCTACAACACATCTCCGATTCAAATCAACCCCGATCCGCGTCTGCTGACGATCGTAGTGATCGGCATTCCCGAAACCGTGCAAAGCTACATTCGTGACCAACACCTGCGCGGCTATGCCAAAGCCTACGAGTGGAGCAAGCCACAGCCTGCGCCCGACGGTTCCGCTAAAGTCCTGGTTGCCCTCAATCGAACGGGAGTCTAAGTCGTGTAACGGGATCTCCGATTTCTCAAAGAAGTCAGAGATCCCGTTACGCAGTTTTGTAGTGTTCACGGACTGAGCGCCGTCACAGAATCGCGTCCTGCAAACGTGCGCCAAGTGATACACGTCGTTCAAGCTATCCATTCACTACACTGAAAAGTATCACCGTTTACCATTTGGAGCCGAGCGTTGACCCCTCTACAAATCATCGAGCTTGAAGCCGCAGAAGCACTTCTGCGATTATCTCTGTTACTTGTTTTGATCTTAGGGATTGCCTTCTTCGTCGCCGCAGAACTCGCGATCGTGTCTGCTTCCAAAGGCGAACTCTATCGTCTGAGCCAAAATCCAGACACTCAAGCCGCCGCTCAACAGGTGCAGCACGCTCAGAGTAATCTCAAGCGCTATCTCTCGGTCACTCAGACGGGCACCACAGCAGGAAGTTTGCTCCTCGGCTGGCTTGGTGAGGGGGCAACCGTGCATTGGATTGAACCGTGGATCACTCGATTGCCGATTCCGCACTTACCTGCAATGATTACGAGCCACTCGATCGCAACGGCGATCGCATTTCTGCTCGTCACCTATGTGGAAATTGTTTTGGGCGAACTCGTTCCCAAAGTGCTGGCGTCTCAAGCTCCAGAACGAACGGCGTTATTGCTGATTCGTCCACTCCAACTCTGTTCATATCTTTTCTTTCCAGCACTAGTCGTTTTAGACGCAACGGTAAACGTCTTAACCGGATGGATCAATCGAAGAACAACTCCAGCGTTGCCTCAGTCCAACGCGCCGATCGTTGGAATTGATCAGTATTCTGTAACCGTGGAGGGCGCTGTAGATTTGCAAACCTTGAATGAACAAATCGGCGTGAATCTGCCCGCTAACGACGCTTATAGAACATTGGCTGGCTTTATGATTCATCAGTTAGGACATGTTCCAACAGAGCGCGATCGCTTGCAGTGGGGCGAACTCGAACTCGAAGCGGTGCGCATCGTCGAGAATCGGCTAGAAGCAATTCTCTTACGCCAAATTACTCGTCCGTTGGGAGAAGTGGGTGAACGTGAAGCTATTCCTAACGTCTAAGTGATCATTCCTGTACGCTAGAAGATATTGCAACTTGAGAGGAAATGCGATGGCACTCACCGCCCAGCAACTTGCCGATCTCATGCCAGATGCAACCCAACTCGAAAGCGATGAGCCAGAAATGGAAAGCTCGTTACATTCTGCTCAGTTGTCCTTGCTGGTGTCTTGCCTAGAGTGGTGGTGGCGCACGAGACAAGACTTTTTTATTGGTGACAACCTAACCATTTATTTCAGCCGACAACAACTAAAAAACCGAGATTTTCGCGGCCCCGATTTCTTTCTGGTGAAACAGACCGATCCAAAGCCCCGCAAATCCTGGGTGATTTGGGAAGAAGATGGCAGATATCCAGATCTAATCATTGAATTGCTGTCAGATTCGACCGCAGATATCGATCGTGGTTTGAAGAAGAATCTATATCAAGACCGCTTCCGGACGCACGAATATTTCTGGTTCTCTCCAGATACGTTGGAATTTGCTGGATTCCGTTTAGTCAGCCAACGCTATCAGCCAATTACGCCAACAACGCAGGGTTTACTGTGGAGTGAAGCGCTGGATTTGTATTTGGGGATTGATTCAGGCAAGTTGAGATACTTTCAACCGAATGGTCAACTCGTTCCTACACCCGAAGAGGACGCCTTAGCCGCGCAACAACGAGCGGACGAAGCGCAACAACGGGCAGAACGGCTGGCAGAACAACTGCGATCGCTCGGTATCGATCCGGACGCCTAAACTTCAATCTTGCCATTCACCTCCAATTCATCCCCAACCTTGCCCCGAACGCCCCAATTGTGCTGTGGAATTTCAGCGATCGTAATTTCAACATCATTTGCAGCGATGCCAACCTGCTCTGACAATCGAGAGAACAGCAGTCGAATCAGGTGCTTCTTTGCGTCTACACTGCGCCCCTCAAACATGCTGATTTCGATAATGATGTATTTTTCAGAGCGATCCGATGGATAGATAAAATTCTCCGGTTCGAGCGGGATAAATCGATGAAACCGTTTTTCTAACGGAAACGCTAAGGCATCTACACCGCAAGCATGAATCGTGTCAGAGATGACTTGACGCGACTGAGCTAGAAAGGAAGCATTTCCGTAAATCTTAATTTGTGGCATGGAGTCTCAATTCAAATCGTTCAAAATACTATCAGATAGTAAGACTATCGAATAGTAAGCGTTCAAGGCAAAACTTCTGTCGATCGCAGAGCGAAGCAATTTCATCTAGACTATTGAGCGCAGGTTTCAAAGTCGGTTTTTGAACGATTGAATTTTGAACAATTGAGTATGGATTACACAGTTCGAGCTTTGACCGTTGAAGATGAGCCTATCCTATGGACAATGCTGATGTACGCTGCACAGGAACCCTCACTCGAATCGGTTCAGAAGCACTCTTACCTTTCTTGTTACGTTGACGGTTGGAGCATAGGCGATGTAGGTTTCGGTGCATTCATCAACGAAGCGCCAGTTGGGGCAGCATGGCTGCGTTTATGGTCAGATAGCGACAGAGGATTTGGCTATACTGATCCGGCAATTCCAGAATTGGCAATGGCTGTGTTGCCTGAATATCGTGGAAAAGGCATTGGGACTGAACTACTGATGCAGATTTTAGAAACAGCTCAAGATAAATTTCCTGCGGTATGTCTTAATGTTCGAGCAAATAACCCAGTTGTAGGACTCTATCAACGCGCAGGGTTCATTAAAGTAGAGGGTAGCGACGTTGTGAATCGTACGGGTGGTATTTCGTTCAATATGATCTGTAAGTTCACCCGCTAAGTGCCTAACAAGCGAACAAGTTGATGAAGCAGACAACTGAAAGCCGCTCGTGATGAAGTTAGATGTTTTGCCACCGCTTATTTTAGGCAAAACTGATTGTCTCAAACCTCTAAATTATTTTGCCTGATTTGATTTCCGCATTTCTCGCCATCTCTGCTGAAGGTTTTGCAGATTTGGATTTTGTCCTCCATATCGCCAACCTACATAAGCATTAGAAATCTCCTGGATTGTTTGAGCGCGTTCTTTAGAATGCAATTTGTGAGATTGCTGAGCGTACTCCAGAGGTGTCTGCGCTGGATGCTTGCGGAATCCTTGTGTAGCTTGCCAATTGAGCATGTCCTGATACAGGCTCTCCATCGGAGGCAATTTTTTCAGCCAACGACGATAGCGCCATTTTTGCCAACCGTGCCAAATCAGCCAGCCGCAGAATCCGAAACACGTCGTCAAAAGTAAGCCCATTAAGAGCCCTGTCCAACCTCTTGAGAAGAGACTGATGAGCCATGCGATTGGCTGCACCACGATCGACTGAATTGCACCCGCAATTCCCGCCATAATCCATGCCAACACTGCTGCGATCGGGGGCGGCAACCAACTTGCAACCCATTTCCAGAAGTGCTGTAACACTGTGAATGTTTGGTCATCCTCAATCGATGGTGGAATCAACTCATGTCCCGGAATTGGATCGATCGCAAACCAGCCAAATTTTGGAATATTAATTTCTGTCATTGCATAAGCATCAGTGTTGCGCACTTCATACAATCCTGTGAATGGATTAAATCGTCCGGGCGCAAATCCGACTACCAATCGGCAAGGGATGCCAATTGATCGCAGCATAACTGTTAGCGTTGTTGAAAAGTGATCTGGATATCCACCTTTGAACTTTATTAAGAACGCTTCTGTTAGATCTTCATCTTTCTCTAGAAGTGGTATATCTAACTGAACTGTGTAATTTTGCTTTAAGTATTGCCCTAGAAATAACGATTTATCATACGTTGAGGTTAGCGGCTGAGATGATGTTGCTAAAATTTCTTCTGTGCGTTGACGAATCTTGGTTTTATTCCCTAAAGGAAGCTGTAAATAAACACTATTCTTTGGCGTTTCTAAATTCGTTGAGCCTTTTTGCAACAGTGTGACGTCTCGATATGGCACTTCTGAAACGACAGAATAGGTCAGCCCTTCACTGAGCGGAACGGGCGATCGCAGTCCCCCTTCTAGATCAAGCCCCACTTCTGAGGTCGGGAAATAAAGTTCTTTCGGCTGTGTCAGTGCTGGAATCAGGTTCGGCAACTCAGAAACAATCGTATAGGTCTGAACAATAGGCTTCGTTTTGCTTAACGTTATGGTGTGAGGTAAATAGAACTGATACAACCACGCAGGACGCTTGAGGGTTTTGGTTTGAGCATTGCGCGATACTTCCCACCCTTGGCCTGTGTACCGATCAAACGCCATGACTCGCCAAAACCCTTCCGCCTGCGATCGCACCCGCATCACCACTTGAGGCTTTAGTTTGCCGCGCCGATTTTGATTAATTTTGTCTCCAAATCCGTAGTAAAACTGCTCATCAAATTGATTGGAATTCCCCTTTTCTGCCTGTCCTCCAACGCCTGCACCTTGTCCCGCTTTTCCGCTACGGACATATCCTGGATTCGTCACTCGCTGATTGTCAAATTTGTCGGGCAATTGAATCTGAGCGCTCACGGGCAGCGATCGCAGTTGATACCCCGAAAAGCGTGGCATCACAGCAAAGATGATCAGTCCCAGCAGCAACGTTACCAGAAAGATTTTAGTTAGAGCCGGAAGATTAAATTTTCGCAGGATCGACTGCTCTGCTTTCGCGCTGCTGAGTCCTAGACGCGATCGGTAGTCCAGCATCAGAACAGGAAGCGCGATCGCTAAAAAGACGAGCAGCATCACTCCAAACATCATCGTTTGACTTAGGGTACTCGCCACCCCCAGCAGCACTAACCCAATGATCATCGAATAGCCTAGATCTTTGCGGCGCGGCAAATCAAAACTATGTAGAACCTGGATCTGAATCAAAAATTCAGCCAAAATCAGCCGCGTATCATTCAGTTGCCCGTTGCTGAGCAATCGCGAGAAAAACGCGGCTAGTACTCCCAGCATGGCGATCGCTAATACAAATTTCGTCGGAATATTCCGCTTACGACGACAATGCCAACTCCACGCCGCCCCCGCCATACTCAGTGGAATTGCCCAAACAGAAATGTGGGTCTCTGCAGCAATATCCGTTGCCAAGATTCCCACACTTACAAGGCTCTGCGTCAACACTCGAAACAAAATTGAGTCTTCGGGTGTTGACGCAGGCAAAGGTTTTAGTTTTGATTGAAGCGAATGCCACCAGTGCTGGGTCATGGGTGCGGGGTATGGGGAAAATCAAAATTCATAGTACCCCTTTCGTCAAAGAGGCAACCTAGAATGCAAAACCTGATACGACGTCTTCCCCCAATTCCCTAATCTCCTAGCCCTCACTCACCGGATGAATGGCAAACACCAGCAGATCCTGTTCCCCTAAACGCACCTCCAAAGGATAGGTGCGATCGGGAACAAAATCGCGAATTTCTAAGCTCAAGCAACCCGCGTTGTCCCGGTCTGCCAGCGATCGAAATTCCTCACCTTGAAATTGGAGACTGCCTCCGCAGGGAAGGTCCGCATCCACTCGTAACCGCACCGTTCCTCCGCCAAAGTGATAGTGCGATCGCAGCGAAAACGCTCCCAGTTCGGTCAGCCATTCTCGCTCTTGCTGAGGCTGTTTAGGCGACACCGTAAAGGTCAACGTATGCATGATTTCTCGCGCTGCCAGCAGCGATAGAGCCATCTGCTGAGTATCGATCGCCTCCTCGTAATGATCAGGAAACTCAATTCCCGCTCTAGCCGCAAGGTCTTGCAGCCCGGCCGCCGAAGAACGAGCGGGGGAAACCATAACATACCCCGCAACATCGTTCAGCAGTTGCGCCTGTCCTGGGAACAGCGTATCAACCGCTTTCACGAGTTTTGCTCCTTCCCGGAGCGGTGATGTGACGATTGCCTGACACCGAGTCAGCAGTTCGGTTAGAATGCTTTCTGGCATCGGCACAGGTAACTGTAAATTGCGTAGTTGTGTCATCCACACTGAAGTCTCTGCAAAGACAGGGCTAGTCGCTCTAGCACTGACAGCCTCAGCATCATAATCCGTAATCTCTTTCTCCCAAGGAAAAAGAGGCGGCTTACGCTGAGCCTCAACTTGAAGCCGACGTTTCAGCAGCGCATGAAAACGATCTTGCACAGCAGGTATCTCTCCCGGTTTAAGTAAAAAGTCCTCTTGAAAGAGGCTGGATGGAGCCTGGATAGACTCCCTCACCGATGAATCGCGGCTCGACTCTACTGGATTGGACTGAGGATAGTATCCTGCAAGTCCAAGAGTTTGCAGCAGATCTATAAGAATTTGCTTTTTAGCTTCAAAATCGCGATCCATTTGTGATAACACCCTATTCATCAAGAGATTCACTTCCTCCGGAATCTTGGTGATTACGAATTTCCCAAGCTTGTTCCAGAAGTTTAAACCATTGTTTCTGAACTTGATTGACCGTGCAACCAATTTGCTGCGCGATCGCGCTTTCGGGGGTCTGCTGTTGCTTTAAGCTCAACAGCTTCGTCTGTTGCGGCGTCAGCCGATCGTGAAGACTCTGCCACTGCCGGTGAGATAACCCCAAATTACGCTCTAAGTCTACCTCTAACCATTGATGCACCAACTCCCACTGGTGAGAGAAGGAGAAGCGAATGAGATGGTACTTAAATCGCTGTTGTAAGTAATCCCGTTGGCGGGCTGTCAGCCCCAAAATCTCTTCAATTTCGTTGGCAGGCAGGTCTTGCAGCCGCAGCGTAAAGTAATCGATACAGTCGTGTTGCTTGCGGTCTTCCAGGTAAGCAATCAGCTCTTTGACGACGCTATGACGCAACGTGTCTTCCGCCAATTCGGGTTCTTGTGCAACCATCTGCTCCCGGACTTGCTGCATCGACGCAACACTCCAAGAACTATCCGAGTCAGACATTGCCCCTTCCGCCGCCTGCTCGAAATCGACCAGAGCTTCACTCGGTTGTTGCTGAGAGAACGTCTGTGCCCTCAAGATGATGAGTTGCTGATTGCGGTGTCCTGGTAAGGGAATGCGACGCTTCCCATACCGCTCTGTAAATGCCATATATTCGGCCAACTCCAGCACCGACTGGGGACTGTACGTTGGCGGTAGCTGCGACTCGCGCCGAAAGGCATTGAGCGCTTCCATATAAAAGCTTTGTAGAAAATCCTCAATCAGCGTTAACCGGGCTTGATAGCTCGATTGGCTTTGCGGCGGCGTAATGTAGCGGTAGACCACAGCACTTAAATTACTGTGAAGCTCAACCCGCCCCCGCCGAGAACCGAGTTTATAGTAGTGCAAACATTGCTGAAGCCGATGCCGTGCCAGAGTTGTCGCCCACGTCTGGACTTCGCCCGACGCTTGAATGCGCTTGCTCTCAGAACAAATGCGGACTACCTCTTGAGCCAACCGATCTGCAACTTCACGGCAATTTGGCTCGGATGCCTTTGTTGCCTGTTGGAGTTCGGTAACTAGAAGTTGAAAGATTGAATCCACGCTCTGGCAGATTTCCCCCACGATGTCTAATGTCTTGCAAATCAATGGAATTGCTCTCATTACTAGCAGGAACATTTTTGTGATCTGTCGATCACAATGGTGGTAGAAGAAACCCCTGATTATTCACTGGATGCTGGAATGAATTTAGACCAACAACTTCAAGACCTGATCGATCATGCGCCGCAAGATGGCTCAACTCCACAAATTATGGAGCGAGTTGCGCCCGCGATTAAAACTGTGGCTGGACGCTTAAGACATCCTCAGTACTACGTGGTGCAGACGCTCGATCAAAGCTGGGTGATGCTAACCCTCGCTAATCGTACCCAAACTGGTCGTGAGAAAAACGTGATTTACGCCTTCTCGACGCTCAAGGATGTGGCAGCGAGTCCTTACGATTTCTCTGATCCCAGCCTCATTGCTTTACCCGTTCCAGTGACACATATCTTGTTTCAAATGTTGGCGATGGAGCAAAGTGACAGCACCATCTTTTTTGAAACGCCAGGAAATGTGACGATTGGTACGGAGATTGAACGAGCCGACATAGAGAAGTTGATTCAAGAAAACTGGCGAGAGCAGATAGATGCGGACTCTCAATACAATATTCCAAGTGATATTGCTTAAGAGACTTTACGGATTGGATTAAACACAAACTTCATCAAACGAGAACTGTAAATTTTGAATACTTGTAGCCAGGGCTGCTTGATATTTCTAAATTTGCAGTTCTACCTTAAACGATGAAAGTTGCATGAGCGTCAACCGTTAAACTACGAATTCCCTTCGATTGTACCTGCTCTCCTCTTCGTAAAAGTTCCGGACGGAAATCGAAACAGAATTATTAAATTCAAAGCTCTCTATTTCATCAAATCTTTATATATCTGAACTCGTTCTATGCGCTGAATTCAAGCACTGTATTGCCAGCACCAGATTCTGAAATAGCTGAACTGAGTTTAGTAAATGGCAGAGGCAAGATGTGCATTTAACTGCTGACTAACGCTAGACATTTAACCGGAACTGTAGAAACCTAACAGTTTGGAGCTAATACGTGTTCGTAGTTTTTCACATTAATTTGTACTTAATATTTTTATACTTCAGAAGTGTACTCTCACGTTGTAAAGCAACAATATTTTTACTTTTTACTGAGGCAGCCCCTCTCAGAGGCTGTTTGAAAAGTTTGGCATGGTCAAATTTTATGCCAACCGCCTGA